>DASVWD010000007.1 GCA_036389795.1 Longimicrobium sp. | reverse complement strand
TTCGTCCCACGCTCCGTCCACCACCCACCATGCCCGCTCACGTCCGACGCTCCCTCGCGCTCGCTGGCGCGCTCTCGCTGCTTGCCGTCCCGGCGATGGCGCAGCGCACCGACACCGCGCGCGTCTTCCCGATCGACACGCTCCAGGTGCGGGTGCTCCGCACGCCGCTCCCCCCGCTCCGCGCGCCGTACGCGGTGAGCGTGGCGGGGAACGAGGCCACGCGCCGCGCCGCGCCCGGGCTGGCGCTCGACGAGGCGCTGGCGGGCGTCCCCGGGCTGCAGGTGGACAACCGCTTCAACTACGCGCTGGGCGAGCGGATCTCCGTGCGCGGCTTCGGGGCGCGGGCGCAGTTCGGCGTGCGCGGCGTGCGCGTGCTGGTGGACGGCCTCCCCGCCACCATGCCCGACGGGCAGACCACGCTCAACCACGTCGACGTGGGCTCCGTCGCCCGCGCCGAGGTGGTGCGCGGGCCGGCGTCGGCGCTCTACGGCAACGCCTCGGGCGGGGTGATCCGCCTCTCCACCTTCGCCCCGCCGCCGGTCCCCATCGCCGCCGAGTACCGGGCGACCGGCGGGGCCGACGGGCTGCTGCGCATGCAGGGGAGCGCGGGGGGGATGGCGGACCCGCTCTCGTACCGCGCCAGCGTCACCCGGCTGGAGTACGACGGCTTCCGCGAGCACCAGTCCGCCGCGAACACGCTGGGCGGCGCCACGCTCGGCTGGCGGCGCGGGCGCGACGACGTGCGGCTCTCCTTCACCGCGGTCCATTACGACGCCGAGAACCCGGGCGGCCTCACCCGGGCGCTGCTCGACGAGGACCGCACGCAGGCCGCGCCGCCCAACCTGGCCGACGACACGGGCGAGGAGGGGCGCCAGGGGCAGCTCGGCGTCACCTGGGAGCGGGCGGCGGGCCCCGGCGCGCTGGAGGTGAGCGCCCACGTGCTGGCCCGCTCGCTCGACAACCCGATCCCCCGCCGCCTGATCGAGCTGGACCGCCGGGCGGGGGGCGCGCGGGCCGCCCTCTCCGGCGCGCTCGGCGGCGAGGCGCTGCGCTGGGCCGTGGGCGCGGAAGCCGAGATGCAGCGCGACGACCGGCGGAACTTCGACCTGCAGCAGGGCGCGCGCGGGGCGCTGGTGCTGGACCAGCTGGAACGCGTGCTGGCCACGTCGGGCTTCGCGGAGGCCACGCTGGCGCTCGGGCGGGTGGACGTGCTGGGGGCGCTGCGCTACGACCGCTTCCGCTTCGAGGCGGACGACCGGCTGGTGACGGCGGAGAACCCGGACGACTCCGGCTCGCGCACCATGGACGCGTGGAGCCCCACGCTGGGGGTGAGCGTGGAGGCGGCGCGCGGCCTCTCGCTCTACGCCAACCTGGCGACGGCGTTCGAGACGCCCACCACCACGGAGCTGGCGAACCGGCCCACGGGCGTGGGCGGCTTCAACCCGGAGCTGGAGCCGCAGCGCACCACCTCGTACGAGGCGGGGGCGAAGGCGCGCCTGGGCCCGGCGTGGCTGGAGCTGGCCGCCTACCGCGCGCGGGTGCGCGACGCGCTGATCCCCTTCGAGGTGGAGGGCTCGCCCGGGCGCCAGTTCTTCCGCAACGCGGGCCGCGCCACGCACCGCGGCGTGGAGGCGGCCGCCCGCGCGGAGCCCGTCCGCGACGTCACCGTGCGGCTGGCGTACACGTACACCGACGCGCGCTTCGACCGCTACTTCGTCGACGACACCACGAACCTGGAGGGGAACCGCGTCCCGGGGATCGCGCCGCACCGCTGGGACGCGGCGCTCTCCTGGGCGGCGGAGCGCGGGCCCTTCGCGGGCGTGGAGCTGCGGCGCCTTTCCGCGGTCTCCGTGGCCGACACCGACGCGGGCGGCGAGTTCGACTCGCCCGCGTACACGCTGGTGGACCTGCGCGCGGGGTGGAGCGCGCTGCGCCTGGGCCGCCTTCGCGCGACCCCGCACCTGGAGGTCGCCAACCTCTTCGACGAGACGTACAACTCGTCGGTGGTGATCAACGCGTTCGGGCGGCGCTACTACGAGCCCGGGCCGGGGCGGTCGGTGTACGTGGGGGTCGACGTGGGGGTGGGGTGGTAGGGGGAGTGCGAAGTGCGAAGTGCGAGGTGCGGGAGGGTACTTTACGGAATCGGCGCGCGGGACGAAGTTCCGTAGGGGCGAGGCCTGCCTCGACCGCTGGATGCCGGCTCGTGCGCGGCAGGCGGCCTCTTGCGCCGACGCCGCCGATGTCCGGACTCGCAGGCTCGCCCCTTGTACGAAATTGTGGACTGCGACGAGACTCGCGTGAGGGATGCGCGCCCGGAGGGCCGGGACGGCGCCGCCACGGGGGTTTCGTGGCGGCGGCGGCCCGGCGCGGTTGGGCACGGTGGTATCGTGCCCTACCGCGCGCGCAGCCCGGCCCGGAGCGCAGCGGAGGGACACGCCCAAAACCGCAGTGCCAGGTGCCAAGTGCGAAAGTGCGAAAGTGAGATGGGGAAGAGATTTGCGGCCCTTCTCGCGTCGATCGGCCCGGCCGCGCTCGTCCTGGGCGCCTGCGGGATGGGCGGCGCGGGGCCGGTGCTGGGGGAGCTGCGCGAGATCGCCTCGCCCGCGGCGGCGGGGAGCGCGGAGCCGAACCTGACCACGGGGGCGGACGGGCGCGCCTACCTGTCGTGGATCGAGCCGGGGCCGGACTCGACGCACGCGCTCCGCTACTCGGTGCTGGAGGGCGGGCGCTGGTCGGCGCCGCGCACCATCGCGGCCGGGGGCGGCTGGTTCGTGAACTGGGCCGACTTCCCGTCGCTGGCGGTGCTGCCGGGCGGGCGGATGGCGGCGCACTGGCTGCAGAAGAGCGGCGCCGACAAGTACGCCTACGACGTGCGCATCGCCTGGTCGGCGGACGGGGGCGCCACCTGGTCGCCCGGGGTGGTGCCGCACCGCGACGGCGTGCCGGCGGAGCACGGCTTCGCGTCGCTCTGGGCGGCGGGGGGCGACTCGCTGGGCGCCGTCTGGCTCGACGGGCGCAGGTACGCGCGGGGCCCCGGCGGGGGCGAGCCGACCGAGGAGATGATGCTGGTGAGCACCACGCTGGCGGCGGACGGCTCGCTGGGCGCGGAGCGGCCGGTGGACGAGCGCATCTGCGACTGCTGCCAGACGGGGCTGGCGATGACGTCGGCGGGGCCGATCGTGGTCTACCGCGACCGCTCGGCCGACGAGGTGCGCGACATCTACGCGGTGCGGCGGGTGAACGGCGCCTGGACGGCTCCGAAGCCCGTGCACGCGGACGGCTGGGTGATGCCCGCCTGCCCGGTGAACGGACCCGCGGTGTCGGCCGACGGAGAGCGGGTGGCGGTGGCGTGGTTCACCGGCGCGGACAGCACGGCGCGGGTGCGGGTGGCGTTCTCGGACGATGCGGGCGCCACCTTCGGCGCGCCGGTGCAGGTGGACGGCGGGCAGCCGCTGGGGCGCGTGGACGTGGAGCTGCTGGAGACCGGTGCGCTGGTGAGCTGGATGGAGGCGACGGGCGAGAAGGCGGCCGAGGTGCGCGTCCGCCACGTGGCCGCCGACGGACGGATGGGCGCGCCGCGCGTGGTGGCGTCGTCCAGCGCGGAGCGGGCCAGCGGCTTCCCGCGCATGACGCGCGTGGGGCGCCAGGTCGTCTTCGCCTGGACGGAGCCGGGGAGGCCCTCGGCGGTGCACACGGCCGCCGCCGCGCTGGAGGAGGGACGATGAGACGCCGCCTGCCGGTCTTCGCCGCCGCCCTGGCGCTGGCGGTGCTCGCCTCGGGGTGCGACGCGATCCGCGGCAAGGGGCCGCCGCAGGTGGGCGACCCGGCGCCGGCCTACGCGGCGCGGACGCTGGACGGCAAGCCCGTGTCGCTGGAGGGGCTGCGCGGGCAGACGGTGCTGCTGAACGTGTGGGCCACCTGGTGCCAGCCCTGCCGCCAGGAGCTCCCCGACCTCGAGCGCCTGCACGTGGCGAACGGCGGGCGGGGCTTGAGGCTGGTGGGGGTGAGCATCGACGAGGCGGGGATGGAGGACGCGATCCGCGAGTTCGCCGTCGAGTACGGGGTGACGTACGACGTCTGGCACGACCCGGGCAACGACGTGGCCTCCACCTTCGGCACCGTGGGCGTGCCGAGCACCTTCCTGATCGCTCCCGACGGCACCGTGCTCTGGAAGCACGTGGGCCCCGTCAAGGCCGACGACCCCGAGCTCACGCGGCTGCTCGCGGAGTCCCTCGCCCGCCGCTCGTGACCCGCAGGGGCGAGGCCTGCCTCGCCCGGCGGGTGTCGGCGGCGCGCGCGACGGCGGGTCCCGCGCCGATGCCGGCTCCGCTCGGACTCGCAGGCTCGCCCCTACGGAACCGACGGAGCCGATCCTCTCGTCGTGCCTACCGGTGCGCCCGCGGGTCCTCGTCCCGCGGGATCGGGAAGAGCATCAGCGCGATGCAGAAGATCAGCAGCCCGTAGCCGTAGCGCAGCGGGTTGCCGGTGATGAAGTAGTGCACGCCACCGAACATCGCCGCCGCTTCGCCGAACGCCCAGCCGATGATGGCCAGCGTCACGCGGTCGGTCCGGCGCGGCGCCGCGCGGTAGCGGCGCGACATCAGCATCAGCCCCACCGCCACGGCGGCCCACACGCCGATCACCACCCAGTCGAGCACCGGGTCCGGAGCGGAAGGCTGCCGCCCCCTCGAGTACAGGAACCACGTCACGGCGCCGAACATCGCGACGCCCGCCAGGAGCGAGAGGCGGATGATGAACAGCGTGGCGGCGTTGGCGGTCGGGCGCTCGTCGGCGGTGGGCTCGGGCATCGGGCTGATCGGGGGTGGGCGTCGACGGGAACGTGCGAGCCGCCAATGTAAGCCGTGGAGGGCGGGTGGAAAACGTCATCGCCATCGACGATCGAACGAAGCGGGCCGGGCTCCCTGCGTGGGGGCCCGACCCGTTTCCTTACGACCGCGGAGCCGGCTCAGGACGTCGCCGGATCGTCGTCCTCGGGTTTCCAGTACGGCGAGTAGCAGCGCGCGGGCTTGTCGCGCTTCTCCAGCCACTCGCGCCAGCCGGGCATCGCCACCTCCAGGAACGGCCCCTCCTGCCCCGTCTCGCGCAGGAACGCGGCCTCCTCGGGGTCGCGGGCGGGGCGCGTCATCCCGGTCGGATCGGAACGGCGGCGCACCTCCTCGACGGCGGCGGCGCTGCGGTCCCACATCTCCTGGAGCCGCGACCAATCGATGTCTTCGAGGTTGATCATGGTCCCTCCGTCAACCGAAGCGGGACTGCCAGATCTCGCCCATTTCCCGCTCGGTGAGCTCCCTGCCCGAATCGGCCACGTCACAGAGGAGGTCGTAGGCGTCTTCGGCCTGTTCGCGTTTCAGCCAGTTCCGCAGCGCTTCTTCGTCGATCAGATGACGGAAGGTGCGGATCATGTCCACCGCCTGCAAGCCGTAGCCCCAGTACTTCCAGTACTTGAAGCCGGTGATCCGCTCCGCGAGCACGACCTCGCGGGCGATGACGCGGAGCGTGAACGGGCCGACTTCGAACGTAAGCGCGGGATCTTCGCGCCGGAAGCTCGGCACCTCGAAGTACAGGTCGCCTACGTACCAGTGCCGGTCCTTCCGCTGCATCCCCAGCGCGGCGAACACCTCCGCCAGCTTCTCGCGGGTCGCGCGCTCCACGATGAAGTCGATGTCGGCCGTCGTGTAGCTGCCGGTCACGTAGAACTCGATGGCGCTCCCACCGACGAGCGTCGCCTCCATCCCCGCCCGTTCGAGCGCCGTCGAGACGATCGCCGCGGCCAGCGACATCCTCCGGACGTGCGGGAGGCTGGAATCGCCGACGGCCTCGTGCAGCGCCTGGCGGAGGTCGGCGTCGCTCACTGGGCGATCCTCACCTTGACGACCACCTTGCGCACGGCGTCGCGGCCGCCGGCCATGCAGCCGGGCTTGTGCGCGTCGCCGGGGTGGAAGACGGCCAGCGCGCCGGCGCGCAGCAGGAGCGAGCTGCTGGCCTTCGGCTCGGCGTAGAAGACGATGTCGTCCTCCTCGCGGTACGGCGTCTCGACCGCCAGCTCCGCGGCGGGCGCGTGCAGGATGCGCTCGGCGCCCGAGGCGACGTACTGGAGGTCCAGGTGCCGCCGGTGCGACTCGAAGCGCCGCTCCGTGGCCGGCCCGGTGTCGTACGACGACACCAGCGCGAACACGCGGTCGCCGTCCACCGGGTGCCGCCCGTCCGGCGTGGCCGGGTCGAAGGCGCGCAGCCAGGCCAGCCCCGCGGCGATCCCCGGCGCCAGGCGCGCGTAGGCGTCCGCCCCGGCCAGCGTGGTGAGGATCATCCCCCGCCGCCGGCTTCCACGTGGTCGATCCCCTGCGCGGTGATGCGCACGGTGAGGCCGTGGCTCCCCGACTTGCGCACGAACCCCAGGTCCTCGTGGTAGCGCACCACGCGCTCGGCGTCCTGGCGCGAGAGCCCCAGCCCGGCGGCCAGCTCGTAGCCGTCCTGGTACTCGCTGTCGCCGCGCTCGGAGTGCTCGTACAGCAGCTCCAGGAAGCGGCGGCGCAGCTCGCGGCGCCGCCGCACCTCGTCGTCGGACATGGACGATCAGGGGGTGTGGAGGACCCGCGGCCTCATCCCGCCAGCTCCTTCAGGAGCGCCGCCATGCGCAGGTCGTACGGGTCGGGCGAGGGGTCGTCGGGCCCCACGTCGTAGTTCTCCTGCGGCGTCTCCAGGATGAGCGGGACGCCGCGGCTGCGCTTGTCCTTCAGCAGCCAGCGGAACGGCTCCGCGCCGATCTGCCCGTCGCCCAGCAGCACGTGGCGGTCGCGGTTGCTGCCGAGCGCGCCCTCGCTGTCGTTCAGGTGGAAGAAGCCGGGGCGCTCGCCGGCGGCGTCCTCGAACTCGTCCAGGATCTCGCCGAAGCGCTTCTGCGAGGCGTGGATGTCGTACCCCGACGCGAACAGGTGGCAGGTGTCGAGCCCGTACCCGGTGCGCTCGCGCAGCTCGTCGGGGACGTGGCGGAGGATGTCGGCCACCTCGGCCGCGGTGCGCCCCAGCGTCTTCCCCGCGCCCGCCGTGTTCTCCACCAGGAGCCGCGTCTTCCCCTTCACGCCCTCGAGCGCGCCGGTGATGGCCTTCGCCACGCGCTGGGCCGCCGCCGCGGTGTCGCCGTCGCTCGCCGAGCCGGGGTGGAAGCACACCGCGCCCACGCCGAGCGCGGTGGAGCGCTCCATCTCCTTGGCCAGCCCGGCCGCGGCGCGCGCCCACTTGTCGGGGTCCGCCGTGGCCACGCTCAGCACGTACGCCGCGTGCACCACCACGTGGGCGGGGTCGATCCCCGTCTCCTCCAGCGCCTGCCGGAAGCGCTCGACGCGCTTGGGGTTGATCCCCGACTTGTCGCCGTAGAAGGTAGGCTTGGCGGAGAAGACCTGCACCGCGCGGAGCCCCGCGCCGGCGGCCCGGCGCACCGCCATGTCGATCCCGCCGTTGTCCACGGCGTGCGTGCCGAAGATGTGTGGCATCGGTTCCGTCGTGTGGAACTGCAAGCTGGGTTTGATCGGAGCATCGAGCGGACGTTCGCGCGGCCGCGGGAAGCCCCCTCCCCGACCCTCCCCCCGCTGCGCGGTGGGAGGGAGAACTACACTTCGGGTGCGTCCATCGCCGCGAGTCGCCGGGCTTCCATCCGGATGCGCCGCAGCACGCTCGCCCTGTCGTTCAGCACCTCGTCGTTCGTGAACCGCAGCACCGTGATTCCGCGCGCGGCGAGATGGGTGGTGCGCTCCTCGTCCCGCTCGCGCTGCTGCTCGTGAACCGACCCGTCGACCTCCACACAGAGCTTCAGTGGCGCGCAGAAGAAATCGAGGATGAAGCGGTGGATCGGATGCTGTTTGCGGAAGTGCAGCCCGTCGAGGCGCCCCTTCCGCAGGCCCTCCCAGAGCACCTTCTCCGCCTGCGTCATCTCGCCGCGAAGCTGCTTTGCCGCCTGCTTGACCGCCGGCTGACGTCACGCATCGATCCGAAGTCTCTCGAAGGCGGTGTTGCTGTTCTCCCTCCCACCGCGCAGCGGGGGGAGGGCCGGGGAGGGGGGCTCCAACGGCGGCGCAAATGTAAGTCGGAGCGCTCCGAAAGCTTCACCCCAGCAGTCCCGCCGACGCCCGGCTCTCGCGCGCCACCTGCTCCATGCGGCACTGGCGCGGCTCCTTGTCGGGGCGCCAGCGCACGAAGCCGGTCCCGTGGCGGAAGCGGCCGCCGCTGAAGTGGTCGTATTGTACCTCCACCACGAGCTCGGGCGCGAGAGGCTCCCACTGCGTGCTGCGCTCCGTGCTCCACCGGCTGGGCCCGCCCGGCGCCGACCCCGTGAACCCCGGCGGCCGCACCAGCTTCTCCAGCCTGGGCGTCAGCTCCACCCGCTCCTCGCGCGGGATCGCCGAGCAGAAGCCCACGTGGTGCAGCAGCCCGTCCTCGCCGTAGAGGCCCAGCAGCAGCGAGCCCACGATCCGCTCCTTCTGCGCGTAGCGGAAGCCGCCCACCACGCAGTCGGCCGTGCGCACGTTCTTCACCTTCACCATGCCGACGCGCTCGCCCGAGCGGTACGGCTCGTCCACGCGCTTCGCCATCACCCCGTCCAGCCCGCCGAGCCCGCCGGTGAGCCAGCGCCTGGCCTCCTTCTCGTCCGTCGTCCCGCGCGAGAGGCGGACGCGCCCGCCCGCGGGGAAGAACTGCCCCGCGAAGTCCTCCAGCTTCTTCCGCCGCTCCTCGAACGGCAGGTCGGCCAGCGGCCCGCCGCGGGGGCCCAGCAGCAGGTCGAAGGCGACGAAGGTGGCCGGGTGCGCCGCCGCCAGCTTCGCCACGCGGCTGGCCGCCGGGTGCAGGCGCAGCTGCAGCTCCTCGAACGAGAGCGTGTCGCCCACCGGCACCACGATCTCGCCGTCCAGCACGAAGCGCTTCGCCCGCAGCTCCTTAAGCGCCTCCGCCACGTCGGGGAAGTAGCGCGCCAGCGGCTTCCCCGCCTTCGAGCGCAGGTCCACCTCGCCGCCGTCACGGAAAGCAAGGCAGCGGAAGCCGTCCCACTTCGGCTCGTAGTGCCAGCCGTGGCCCGTTGGGATCTTGGCGGCGGTGTCGGCTTCCATGGGGGCGAAGTCCACGCCCAGCGGCAGGTCCATTCGAACAGTCCTGAGTGCGAAGTGCGAAGTGCGAGGTGCTAAGTGCTAAGTGCGCCGCTTCCTCAGAGCAGCGTGCGCAGGTCGAAGCGGCCGCGGCTCTGCAGGAGCGGCTTGTAGAGGTCGCCCACCTCCTCCAGGCGCGCGGGGACGTTGCGCAGGGTGAAGTCCTCGATCTCGATCCCCCGCTCCACCTCCTCCCACGTCACCGGCGTCGACACCGTGGCCTGCGGCTTGGCGCGCACCGAGTAGACCGAGGCCAGCGTGCGCCCCCAGGCGTTCTGGTTGTAGTCGACCAGCACGCGGCCGGGCGGGCGCTTGGCCACGCGGTACTCGGCGGTGACCAGGTCCGGGTGCAGCGCCTCCATGGCGCGGGCGAACTCCTTGGCGAACGCCCACACCTGCTTCTGGTGCGGCCCGCGCACGATGGGGACGTACACGTGGATCCCCTTCGACCCCGTGGTCTTGGGGTAGCTCTTCATCCCCAGCTTGCGGAGGCCGTCGCGCACCAGCAGCGCCGTCTCGCGCACCTTGCCGAAGTCCGCGCCGGGGACGGGGTCCAGGTCGAAGTGCAGGTAGTCCGGGGTGTTGTAGTCGTCACAGGTGGCGTACCACTGGTTCAGGTCGATGCACCCCAGGTTCACCACCCACAGCAGCGACGCCACGTCCTGCACCATCGGGAAGTCGATCACGCTCTTCGACTTGTGCAGGATCGAGCACGTCTTCAGCCAGGGCGGCGCGTGCTCGGGCGTGCGCTTCATGAAGAAGAACGGGCCGTTCCACCCCTGCGGGTAGCGCTTCATCACCATCGCGCGGTCCTTCAGGTGCGGCAGCAGCCACTTCGAGACGGCGAGGTAGTAGCGCAGCAGGTCGCCCTTGGTGATCCCCAGCTCCGGCCAGAACGGCTTGTGCAGGTTGGTGAGCCGCACCGCCTTGCCGCCCACCTTCACCTCGCACGCCTTCCCCCTGGCCGGGATCAGCTCCGGCCCCGCGTCGGCGGCGCGCACGTTGGGCGGCGGCGCCTTCCTGGGCGTGGGCTTCGGCTTGCGGACGGCGTTCTTCGAAGGCATCGGTGCGTCTGCTCGCGTCCATCGTGCTGGGGTCGCGGCGCACGGGAACGCAACAAGCCTGCCGGTTGGCGCACTTCGCACCTCGCACTTCGCACTGCAGTTCCGGGCGTGTCCCTCCGCTGCGCTCCGGGCCGGGCTGCGCGCGCCGTAGGGCACGATACGACCGTGCCCAACGGCGCCGGGCCACCGCCCCCACGATACCCCGTGTGGCGGCGGCGTCCCGGCCCTGTCGGGCGCGCATCCCTCACGCGGGTCGCGTCGCGGCAATGGGTTTTTCGTAGGGGCGAGCCTGCGAGTCCGAGCACAGGCGGCCTCGGCGCAAGAGGCCGCCTACCGCGCACATGCCGGCATCCGCCGGTCGAGGCAGGCCTCAGGCAGGCCTCGCCCCTACGAAACCGCCCATTCCCCGCCCGTGAAGTCCACCCTCTCCCGAAGTTGGGAGAGGGTTGCCGCTCTAAGGCGACGGGTGAGGGCCCCCGCCGCCGTGCCGTCGCCGGTCGAAGCGCGCCGGACCCTCCCGCCCGGGAAGTTGGCGAGGGTTGCCCGCCGACGCTTCGGCCGGGCATCTTCCCCCCATGCCGCCCGACGCCGCCCCGCCGCGCCCGGTCTACACCATCGGGCACTCCACGCGCACCATCGAGCAGTTCGTCGCGCTGCTCGAGGAGCACGGGATCGAGCTGCTGGTGGACGTGCGGCGCTTCCCCGGCTCGCGGCGGCACCCGCAGTTCGGCAGCGCCGCGCTGGCCGCCTCGCTCGCCGCCGCCGGCATCGCCTACGAGCACGCCGAGGCGCTGGGCGGGCGCCGCTCCTCCGAAGCGGGCGCCGTCTCGCCGAACACCGCCTGGCGCCACGCCGCCTTCCGCGCCTACGCCGACTACATGGCCACCCCCGCGTTCCGCGCCGCCCTGGACCGCCTGGCCGCCCTCTCGCGCGAGCGGACGGCGGTGATCATGTGCGCCGAGGCCGTCCCCTGGCGCTGCCACCGCCGGCTGATCACCGACGCGCTCCTGGCCCGCGGCATCCCGGTGCGGGACATCACCGGCCCCGGCCCCGCCACCCCGGCGCGGCTCTCCGAGCACGCCGTCGTCCTCCCCGACGCCACGGTGGTCTACCCCGCGCCGGGCGGCGTGCAGGAGGATCTCTTTGCCGGGTAAGCTTTTCTCGCAAAGCTGAACGGAGTGTCGCGCCACGCGGCGCCCTTCTTGCGCACTCGCGCGGGCCGGAGGGGGGTGCGGACTGCGGACGGTCCGCCAAGATTTCCGTCTCGAACATCCGGGCGCTCCGAACCTCCGCGAGGGTGCGCGAGGGCGCCTTGCGCGCGGCGCGCGGCGGCGGCAGGTTCGCTGGACCTGCGGGCGCCCTCCGCCGCGGTGCGTGCGTATCGGCTTCCGGTCCAGCATCCCGATGCCCAAGACGGTCCTGCTCGCCGACGACCACGAAGACAACCGCACCGCGCTGCTCCTGGTGCTGGAGCGCGACGGCTACCGCGTGCTGGGCGCCGAGAACGGCCGCGAGGCGGTGGAGATGGCGCGCGAGCACCTCCCCGACCTGGTGGTGATGGACCTGGCCATGCCGGTGATGGACGGCCGCGAGGCCACCCGCCTGCTCAAGGAAGACGAGCGCACCCGCCACATCCCCGTGGTGATGCTCACCGCCATGGCCCTCTCCATCGACCGCGAGGAGCTGCGCGGCGAGGGCTTCGAGGGCGTGCTGATCAAGCCGCTGCTCCCCTTGAGCTTCCTCGACGAAGTCCGCCGCCGCATCGGCCCCGCCGACGACGGCGGCACGGGCGGCGGCGGCTGACTTCCCTTCTTTGCTGTACAGATGTAGATTGCGTCTGTACAACAGCAGAGGAGGTAGCGATGGCACGCACGAGCACCGTCCGCCGCAAGAACATGCGCATCGATCAGGAGAAGCTGGATCGCGCAAAAAAGATCCTGGGCACAAAGACCGAAACCGAGACGGTCGAGGCAGCACTGGACCTCGTCGCGTTTCGCCGGGAAGTCTACGCCGGGCTGGATCGCATCGGCGGGTCCAACAGCATCCGCGACCTCGATGAATTCGATGATGTGGCTGAGGACGCGGCTTGATGGGCTTCATCCTTGACACGAACATCTACGTCGGTGCGGACCGGGACCGACAGAAGGTCGAGCAACTGAAGCAGTTCTACGACGATCATCTCTCCTCCACCTTCCTGCACGCAGCCGTCGCCCAGGAGTTGCTGGCGGGAGCCCGCGATTCCAGGCGTGCACGGGTCGTCCATCGTGATTTCATCCTCCCGTTCGAGCGGAAGAGACGGATCGTCGTACCTACCTTCGGCACCTGGAAGAGGAGCGGCGAGATCATCTCACGATTGGTGGAGCGCAGGCTACTTTCGCCCGGCGCGTACACCCGCTCGTTCCTGACCGACGTGCTGCTCGCTGCGTCGTGCCGGGAATTCGGTCATAAGCTCATCACCGAGAACCTGGCTGACTTCGAACGAATCAGGAAGGTGGAACAGTTCGAGTTTCTCCCGCCCTTTCCAACAAGTTGACGCTCCTCATCTTCATCCCGCTCCGCTGGTACTCATCTCACCCATCCACGCCCCGTCACCGCCCGCGAAACCAGAGCTGCACCTGCCCCGTAAGGGCGCCCGCACTTCGCATTTTTCGCGGCATGGGCGCCTCAGCCCGGCCGGCCGGAAGGGACGCCCCGTCCCGCCCACCACACCGGAGCCGGATCCAATGTCTTTACTCAAGGACCTCCGCTACGGCGCGCGGAAGCTGGTCCGAAACCCCGGGTTCTCGGCGGTCTCCGTCCTGACCCTGGCGCTCGGCATCGGGCTCACCACCACGATGTTCAGCATCGTCTACGGCGCCATCTACCGCGGGCTCCCCTTCCCCGAGTCCGAGCGGCTGGTGCACCTGGAGCGCAACAACCTCCCGCAGGACCAGCAGAGCCTCGAGGTGCCGCTGCACGACTTCTACGACTGGCGCGCCCAGCAGAAGAGCTTCGAGGGGCTGGCCGCCTTCTGGAACGGCACGGTCAACGTGAGCGGCGCCGAGAAGCCCGAGCGCTTCGACGGCGCCTACGTGACCGCCAACACCTTCCGCCTCCTGCGCGTGCAGCCGCACCTGGGCCGCACCTTCCGCGAGGGCGAGGACCAGCCCGGCGCGCCGCGCGTGGTCATCCTCGGCTACCAGCTCTGGAAGCAGCGCTACGCCGGCGACCCGAACATCGTCGGCAAAACGATCCGCGCCAACGGGGTGGAGGCCGAGGTGGTGGGGGTGATGCCCGAGGGCTTCGAGTTCCCCTTCACCGAAGACCTCTGGCTCCCGATGCAGGAGGCGCTCCCCGCCAGGCGGGGCGACGGCACCACCCTGGAGGTGTTCGGCCGCCTCCGCCCCGGCGTCTCCATCGACCAGGCGCACGTGGAGATGAGCGCGATCGCGAAGCGGCTGGCGATCGCCTACCCCGAGAGCAACAAGGACATCGGCGCCGTCCTCAAGCCGTACACCGAGGAGTACATCGGCGACGAGATCACCGCCATGCTGATGACCATGCTGGCCGCGGTGTTCATGGTGCTCCTGATCGCCTGCGCCAACGTGGCCAACCTGCTCCTCAGCCAGGCGGCCATGCGGGCCAAGGAGGTGGGGATCCGCACCGCCGTCGGCGCCTCGCGCGGGCGCATCGTCAAGCAGTTCCTCACCGAGCCGATGGTGCTGGCCGCCGCCGGGGCCGTGCTGGGGCTGGGGCTCGCCTGGCTGGGGGTGCGCTCCTTCAACAACGCCATCGCCGGCACCGACCCGCCGTTCTGGATCGACATCAAGATCGACGGGCCGATCCTGCTCTTCGTGCTGGCCATCACCCTCTTCGCCACCTTCGTCTCGGGGGTGCTCCCGGCGCTCCGCGCGTCGAAGGCCAACGTGCACGAGGTGCTCAAGGACGAGTCGCGCGGCTCCTCCAGCTTCCGCGGCGGGCGGCTGTCGAAGGCGCTGGTGGTGTTCGAGGTGGCGCTCTCGGTGGCGCTGCTGGTGGCGGCGGGGATGGCGGTCAAGAGCATCACCCAGCTGAAGAACCAGGACTACGGCTTCCCCACCGAGAACGTCTTCACCGCGCGCGTCGGCCTCCCCGAGGCGCAGTACGGCGACTCGGCGGCGCAGCTGCGCTTCCTGGACCAGCTGCAGGCGCGCGTGGTGGAGCTGCGGGGCGCCGAGAGCGTGGCGCTGGCCACGGCGCTCCCGGCGCTGGGGACGGGGATGGACCGGGTGGCGCTGGAGGGGAAGGCGTACGCCACCGAGCGCGACTACCCGTTCACGCGCGTGGCCTCGGTGTCGCCCGGCTACTTCTCCACCTTCCAGGTGTCGGTCGACGGGCGCGACTTCACCGCGCAGGACCGCATGGGGAGCGTCCCCGTGGCGATCGTGAACGAGTCGTTCGCGAAGCTGCACTTCCCTGGGCGGAGCGCGGTGGGCGGGCGCTTCCGGCTGGGCGGCCCCGACAGCCGGGGGCCGTGGCTCACCGTGGTGGGCGTGGTGCCCGACATGTGGATGCAGGGCCCCGAATCCGACGACGAGGACCCGCAGGGCGTCTACCTGCCGCTGGCGCAGTCGCCGCAGCGCTTCATGTCGGTGATCGCCCGCACGCGCGGCGAGCCCGGCGCGCTCACCGGCCCCGTGCGCGAGATGGTGAGCGCGCTCGACCCCGACCTGCCGATCTACTTCGTCAGCACCCTCCAGGCGCGCATCGACGAGGAGACGTGGTTCTACCGGGTGTTCGGGACGATCTTCATGATCATGGGCTTCGTGGCCCTCTTCCTGGCGGCCATCGGGCTGTACGGGGTGATGGCGTTCAACGTGAGCCGCCGCATCCGCGAGATGGGGGTGCGCATGGCGCTGGGCGCCCAGCCGGCCGACGTCACCCGGCTGGTGCTGCGCCAGGGGCTCCTCCAGCTCGGCGTCGGCATCGCCCTGGGGCTGGTGCTCGCGTACTTCCTGGCTGGGGGGCTGCGCATCATCCTCTACCGCGTGGAGCGGGTGGACCCGGCGGTGTTCGGCCTCACCCTGCTGGTGCTGGTGGCCGCGGGCGTGGCGGCCTCGCTGGTGCCCGCCCGCCGCGCCACCCGCGTGGACCCCATGGTGGCGCTCCGCTACGAGTGACCTGACGACGACGACGCGCCGGCCCCCGCCCGGGCCGGCGCTCCACGCTATCTGACTGGAGACCGAACGATGATCGCTCCGAACCCGGCGCTGGTGCGGATGGAGGACGTGAGCAAGGTGTTCCTCACCGAAGAGGTGGAGACGCACGCGCTGGCGGGCGTGCACCTGGAGATCCGCCGGGGCGAGTACGTCTCGATCGCGGGCCCCTCGGGGTGCGGCAAGACCACGCTGCTCTCCATCCTGGGGCTGCTCGACTCGCCCTCGGGCGGCAGCTACACGCTGAACGGGCACCCGGTGTCGGCCCTGACCACCAGGCAGCGCGCCACCATCCGCAACCGCGAGATCGGCTTCATCTTCCAGGCGTTCAACCTGATCGGCGACCTGACGGTGGCCGAGAACGTGGAGCTGCCGCTCACCTACCGCGGGATGCCGGCGGCCGAGCGGAAGCGGCGGGTGCAGGAGGCGCTGGAGAAGGTGGGGATGGGGCACCGCACGCGGCACTACCCGTCGCAGCTCTCGGGCGGCCAGCAGCAGCGCGTGGCCGTGGCGCGCGCCATCGCCGGCGACCCCTCGGTGCTCCTGGCCGACGAGCCCACCGGGAACCTGGACTCGGCCAACGGCGAGGCGGTGATGGACCTGCTGGCCGAGCTGCACCGGGGCGGCGCCACCATCGTGATGGTGACCCACGACCCGCGCTACGCCGAGTACGCCGAGCGCTCGATCCACCTCTTCGACGGTCGGGTGCTGGACGAGACCCCGGCGGGGCACGGCGAGCGGGTGATGGCGGGAGTTTAGAGAGGTACGAAAGTACGGGAGTACGAGGTACGGGGTACGAGGTACGGACGACCGAGCCTTAGCCTACGTGGTTTCGTACTTCGTACTCCGTACCTCGTACCAAAAGAAGGCCGCCCCGGCGCACCGGGGCGGCCTTCGCACGTCAGGCTGCGGCGGGGAGACTACAGTCCGGCGCCCAGCGAGTTGCCGGTGACGGCGCGGTAGGTGTTCAGGCGGCCGTTGCCGAAGCGGGTGTCGTAGCCGGCGGCGCCCAGGTCGTCGGTGGTGCTCTCCACGCGGGCGCGCAGCTGCGCGCCGCGCAGCCCCGTCACCGAGGCCACCACGCCCAGCGTGCCGGTCACCTGCGGGGTGGCCATCGAGGTGCCCTGCATCCAGGCGTACCCGCCGGCCAGCGAGGCGCTGTAGATGCACCCCTCGGGCGTGGTGTTCGAGTAGCACTGCCCGCCCGGCGCGGAGATGTCGAGCCCCGAGCCGTAGTTGGAATAGCTGGTCAACTCGTCTCTCCAGTTGGTGGCGGCCACCGAGATCGCGTCGGGGTCGCACGCCGGGCACTCCACCGTGCTCGCCCCCGAGTTGCCGGCCGAGGCGACCACCAGGACGTTGCGCGCCTTGGCGTAGTCGATGGCGTCGGCCTCCGACGTGGAGAGGCTGCTGCCGCCGATGCTGACGTTCACCGCCACCATGCCGGGGACGTCGGCCGCGGCGCGGATGGCGTTGGAGATGGCGCTGATCGGGCAGCCGCGGCGGCCGCACACCTTCTGCACGTGCACCCTCACGTTCGCCGTCGCGCCCGAGACGCCCGCCACGCCCACCGTGGCGCCCGCCATGGTGCCCGAGGTGTGCGAGCCGTGCCCGTCGTCGTCGGTGGGGTCGTTGTCGTTGTTGTACCAGTCACGGCCCACGATCAGTCGGCCGGTGAACTCCACGTGCGTCAGGTCCACCCCGGTGTCGATGCTGCCCACCACCACGGGCGAGCCGCCCGCCGCGTACGCCTCGATGTTGTCGATGTCGGCGTCCGCCCGCGACGCGTAGCTGGTGCCGATCGGCTGCCCCGAGTTCTTCCCGGAGGTGAACTTCATGTTCAGCCCGCCGGGGTTGAAGAACGCCCAGAGCCGCGAGTCGATCACGTTGGGCTGCCGCAGGTAGTTGGGCTCGGCCCATTCCACCCGCGCGTCGCCCTTGAGCGCCGCCGCCATCGCGTGCTCGTTCCCCGCCGCGCCGCGCAGCACCGCGAAGGCACCCCTGTACCCCATCTCGGCCAGCGCCAGCCCGTGCGCCTGCCCCACCGCGGACACGTCGGCCCCCGGCTTCACCTTCACCAGCACCTCGCCCGGCATCACCTGCTCGGGCGCACGCGGGCTCGCGGCCAGCAGCGGGGCGTCGAAGTCGGGCGCCACGGCCGCCTGGTCGGCGTCGGCGCACGCCGCCGCCAGCGCCAGCACGGCGACGGCCACCACGGAAGAACGATGCATCGGCGACTCTCCTTTGCTGCAGTGGAATGACGGAGCCCGGGGTGGCGGGCGGCAGGAGTGGGCGGAAGCGGGGGCAAGGGAGGCGCCATTCCAGAGGCCCGTTCGCGTCGTGGTAAGCGATTACCGGACATGATTCTGCATGGTGTGTCGCTTTGGTCCCGGCGAACCGTCGTTGTGCGCGCTGCACCAGGCTGGTGCGGCTGGCGCCGAAGGGAAGGGCCGGAAGGGGCTGGAACATTCTCCGCGTGTCCCGGCTTCGTCGAACCCACGCCCGGCCGGTCCGGGAACCTCCCGCGCGGGCGGCGGATTCGGTCGGTGTGGCGCGCAGTCTCGCCGCTCCTTCCGTCTCCATCCCCCCTTCGATCCGCCGAGGCCGCCGATGTACAGGACCAAGCCCCACCAGGACTGCCCCATGCCCGCGCACCGGGAGCTCCGCGTGCTGGTGCTGAACGGCTCGCTCAAGCACGCGCCCGACGTCTCCAACACGGAGGAGCTCTCCGACCTGGTGCTGGAGGAGATGGCCGCCCACGCCCCGATCCGCGCCGAGACCGTGCGCCTGGCCGACCGCATCGTTCCCGTGGGGCTCGGCTTCCGCGAGGCGGACGACGACGAGTGGCCGGCGATCGTGGCGAAGCTCAAGGCGGCCGACGTGGTGATCTTCGCCACGCCGATCTGGTGGGGCGGCAGGAGCAGCCTGATGCAGCGCGCCATCGAGCGCCTCGACGCGCTCGACGAGGAGTACCACGCCTCGGGGCGCAGCGCGCTCTACAACAAGGTGGCCGGCGTCGTGATCACCGGCAGCGAGGACGGCGCCCTGGCCACCATGGGGAGCATCATGATGGTGCTCACCTGGATGGGCTTCACCCTGCCGCCGGAGTGCGCCGCGTACTGGGTGGGCGAGGTGGGGTTCCCGCCCGCGGACGACCGCGGGAAGCGGCTGCGCAACCAGACCACGGCCAACATGGCGAAGAACCTGGCGCGCAACCTGGTCTTCTATGCCCAGCTCCTGAAGGCGCACCCGCTGGTCCCCGGCGCCGTCACGGTCCCCGCCCTCCACGAGCCCGCGCCGGCGTGAGGCTTCGGCCGCTGGTGTGACGGGATCTGGATCGGCGAAAACGCCGCCATCCCGAGGTCGCATTCGCAGGGGACCGCGTCTGCGCAGGCGCCTGTGCGCCCGAGGGATCTACTCCGATGCCGCCGGGCGCCGGCCACCGTGAGCGTGACCAGCCAGCAGGAAGGCCGAATAGATCCCTCGGGCCGCTGCCGCTCCCCTCGGGACGACAGCCTTCCGCTGTCCGGCTCGACGGCCGTCCGTCGACGCCGGCGCGTCCGCTCCGTCCAGGCAAGTGATTGTGGGAACACATCTTGCCACGTCTCGGGGCGCCCCTTTCTGGACTGGGGAAACCGGCAACGAGGAGGGAGAGATGGCGGATCGGAACCTGGAGGATCGCGGCCTGGAGAACTCGCTCGAAGGCCAGGGCAAGGACCTGAAGGGCCGGGTGAAGGACGCGGTCGGCGGCCTCACCGGCGACGGCAGCCTGCAGGCCGAGGGGAAGATGGACCGGCTGGAGGGGAAGGTGCAGGACAAGCTCGGCGACCTGCAGCGCGACCTGGGCCGGGATCGCGACCTGTAACCTCCGGACGGAGCGGCGAAGCGGGGCGGGGGCTCACGGGCTCCCGCCCCACTTGTTTTCGCGGAGATCCCTCGAGACGCGAAGAGGCCCGGCTCGCGAGCCGGGCCTCTTCGCGCGAGGGGCCTGCCGCGGCCCGCTCAGTTCTCCAGCCGCCACTCGATCGGGATGGCGATGATCACCGAGATCGGTTCCCGGCCCAGCTTCGCGGGGCGGAACCGCATCTTCTCGGCGACCTTGACCGCCGGCTCGGCGAACGCGGGGTGCGAGGTCTCCTGCACGCTCACGCTGCCGGGCTCCACGCGCCCCTCGGCGTCGATGATCAGGGTGACGACGGTGCGCCCGGTCATCCCCGACTCGCGCAGGAGGGGCGGGTAGTACCGCCGCAGCAGCCGCTCGGCTTCCGCGCGGTTGGCGAGCGCCGGCAGCTCCGTGGCCACCTCGGCCGACACCGGGCCCTCGCCGTTGCCCGAGGGCTGCGGGTCGCCCGCCGGCGGGGCCGGGTTCGGCGCCGGGTTCGGGACGATCACGTTCCCGGCCTGGCGTCCCTCGCCCGAGTACTCCCTGGGGTCGACCGGCCGCTCGTTGGGATCGATCTTCGGGAGCTCCGTCGGCACCGTCTCCACGTTCTCGATCTCCCGGTGGTCGCCCTCCACGATCCGGGGCCGCTCGGGCGCCGGGGGCGGCGGGGTGGGATCCATCGGGGGAGGAGGCGGCGTCACGGGCTTCGGCGTCACCTCGGCGATCCATTCGATGTCGGCCTGCGGCTCGTCCTGCGGCCCCAGGTCGCCGACCCCCGCGGAGACGGCGCCGGCCAGCAGGAGGACGTGCGCCAGCACCGACGCCACGATGGTGCCGGGCGACCACAGGCGGCGCTTGCGGTTGCGGACGTAGACGCTGAACATCGGGCTTCTCCTGGCGGGGGTGGATCTCGCGGCCCTCGCGGCGGCCTGCACGGGTGTAACGGACCACTCCCTTTCGATTCTGACACCGCGCCGCCGCACCTCCGTCCGCGCGGGCTCCCGGTGCCGCGACGGCGGCGCGGGCCGGTCTCTTCGAGCCGGGCGTCCCCCGCGGTTTCGGCATCCCCCGGACAGGGTGAGCCCGCCGTCCACCTGGAGAAATCTTTGCCTCACCTGTACCAGCGGTGCCCCGGCGTGCCGGCCGCTGTCCATGCCGTACACATTCCAAGCTGTTGCGGTGCAATCAGATGTAGCAGATGGAGATGACTTGCGTTTCTGGCTCGCGGGTTGCGCGGGCGGGAGGGTGAAGGTCCGGCCGCGCCGGCCGTTCCCCGAGCGTCTCGAAGCGCCAGAGGAGGTTTCCGTGACGCCCCCGCCGCTGCCCCTGCACCGCCGCCCGCGCACCTGGTACGGCGCCCGCACCGCGCCGTCCGCCGCGCTCCGCCACCACCAGCCCCAGGTGCGGCGGATCCGCATCCCCGCGCTGAAGGTGGCCGAGCTACCGGCCGAGATCCGGCAGGCACCATTCGATCTTCGCCTGACCGGCCTGCTCTAGCTCCCGGTTGACCTTCGAGAACGGGCGGCTGCCGAAGAAGCCGCGCTTCGCGGAAAGCGGCGAGGGGTGCGCCGACTGGATCACGGCGTGCCTGCCGCCGTCGATCAGGGCCGCCTTCTTCGCCGCGTAGCCGCCCCACAGGACGAAGACCACCCGGTCCGGGCGGGCGTTCACGGCCCGGATCGCCGCGTCGGTGAACTTCTC
The DNA here is from genome assembly GCA_036389795.1 of Longimicrobium sp. Lineage (NCBI taxonomy): Bacteria > Pseudomonadati > Gemmatimonadota > Longimicrobiia > Longimicrobiales > Longimicrobiaceae > Longimicrobium > Longimicrobium sp. The sequence goes on along the minus strand of DASVWD010000007.1, from coordinate 30,226 downwards.
CCACCCCTTCCCCTTGTGCGAGTTGGGCTCGCCCGCGCGCACGGTGAGCACGGCGTTCAGCAGCAGAACCCCTTGCTTCGCCCACGGGACGAGATAACCATTGTCGGGAACCGGACAACCCAGCTCGTCCTTCAGCTCCCGGAGCATGTTGCGCAGCGACGGCGGCGGCGTGACGCCCGGGCGGACGGAGAACGCCAGCCCGTGCGCCTGCCCGGGGCCGTGGTAGGGGTCCTGCCCCAGGACCAGCACCTTCACCCGCTCGTACGGCGTGAGCTCCAGGGCGCTGAACACCTCGTCTTCCGGCGGATACACCTCGTGCTGCGCCCGCTCCTGGTCCACGAACTCGCGCAGCTCGCGGAAGTACGGCTTCTCCAGCTCGGGGTCGAGGTGCGCCCGCCAGGACCTGGGGAGAGGCAGCTTCATCGGTCGCGTGGGGTTGCGGGTGGTTCGTTGCGCCCACCCCGCGCAGATGCAAGCCCGGGTCCGCAAAGTGCACGAAGCGCACACCCGCCGTCCGGCCCACCCCGCAACCCGCTCCCGCGCACGGTGTCGGCACGCGCGGCACTTCTCCTGCACAACCGGACGTTTCGAGGCGTCCGGACCGCGGAACCACGGCGGCCCGGGCGCGGGTAGAGAAGGGCGAAACGGACGGTGACCCACGCTGCAAGCCACTCGGAGGAAAGGGGATGATCAAGCCGAACGTGAGGGCGTCCTTCGGCAGGCGGGAGGCGGAGCTGCTCCTGGCGCTGGTCGGTCCCGGCGGCGAGGAGCGGCTCCGCGAACAGGGGCTCGACGCGCTGCTCGACGACGTGGGGGTGCTGCGCGAGCTGCTGCGCCGCGACGGCATCAGCCGGGCGCCGGCGCCGCTCTTGTTCTACCTGCTGGTGCGGCACGCGCTGCTGCAGCGCGAGATCCACGACCGCCAGCTTGCCGACTACACGGCGGCCGTGCTGCTGGAGTTCGGCATGGCGGGGAGGGCGTACACGGTGGGCGGCACCGGCGAGGGGCCGTTCTTCTACCTGGCCGACATCCTCCAGGCCATCGAGCGGGCGCGCGGCGAGCGGGAGTTCATGCTGCGGGTGCACCTGGGCAACTTCGCGCTCTGGCTGGGCGGGCTCTTCCCCGACCATATCACGCACCGGGTGCGGCGCAAGGGCGCCCCGTCCATCTCCTACTACGACGACCTGGGCGCGGTGGGCTTCCGCACCGCCGCCGCGAACGAGCTTGCCCTGCGGCACGGGGTGGGAGACCTGTTCATGAGCTTCGCCGACCGCTTCACCGACGTGCGCTCGGCGCTCAACTCGCTCTCCGACGCGGTGTTCTTCCCGGCCGCGAAGGACCCGGTGGACCGCCTCCTGCGCCAGGTCACCGACGACTTCAAGCGCCACTACGGCGACTGACACGCGTCTCCCGGCCGTCCGCCGCCGCCCCTCTCCCGCTCCACCGGGGAGAGGGGCGATTCGTTCAGGCTGGAGCGGCGGAGTGCGAGTGCCTGAAGACATCCGCTGGAACCACGGGGAGCTTCGCGAACCCCGCCAGGCTTCGACCGCAGAACCCCATTCGCTCCCGTGCATTCCCATCGCGTGGCGCCGAGGCCGGATCTCCGTCCCTCGCGCCATGCCGTCGAGTCCACCCTCTCCCGAAGTGGGGAGAGGGTTGCCGCTCTCAGGCGGCGGGTGAGGGCCCCCGCCGCCGCGCCGGAGCCTGCCGAAACGTACCGGGCCCCGGTGTCATCCGTCGCGCGAAGCGCCGAGCGGAGACCCCCGGGTGCACGAACGCTCGCCTCCCGCGTATATTCCAGCCCCGTTTTTCCCGATTCACCGGATCCCGCGAGCCGCGCTTGGCCGATATCTCCCGCTCCACCTTCGACGAAGCCGCCGCGCGCGGGCTGCTGGAGCGCGCCCGCGAGGCGCGCGGCCGGGCGTACGCGCCGTACAGCAACTTCCCCGTGGGCGCGGCGCTGCTGGCGGCCGACGGGCGCGTCTTCACCGGCGTGAACGTCGAGAACGTCGCCTACCCGCTCGGCTCGTGCGCGGAGCGGATCGCCGTCGGCAAGGCGGTCTCGGAGGGGGCGCGCGAGTTCGTGGCCATCGCCGTCGTCGGGCCCGACGACGACCTTCCGTGCACGCCGTGCGGCGGGTGCCGGCAGGTCCTCCACGAGTTCGCGCCGCGCATCCCGGTCGTCACCCCCGCGCCGGGCGGGGGCGTGCGCGTCACTCCGCTCACGGAGATGCTCCCCGGCGCCTTCGACTCCGAGCGGCTCCACCACCCGGGAACGGGCGGATGACGGCGGACGCGGCGAGCGCCGTCGCCCTGATCGAGCGGAAGAAGCAGGGCGGCGAGCTTTCGGCCGACGAGCTGGCGTCGCTGGTCGGCGGCTACCTGGCGAAGCAGGTCCCCGACTACCAGATGGCCGCCTGGCTGATGGCGGTGGTGTGGCGGGGGATGACCGAGGCCGAGACGCTCGCCTTCACCCGCGTGCTGGTGGAGAGCGGCGCCACGCTCGACTGGGGGGGAATCGGCCGGCCCACGGTGGACAAGCACAGCACCGGCGGCGTGGGCGACAAGACGTCGATCGTGCTGGTGCCGCTGATGGCCGCGGCGGGGGCGGCGTTCGTGAAGATGTCGGGCCGCGGGCTGGGGCACACCGGCGGCACCCTCGACAAGCTGGAGTCGATCCCCGGCTTCGCCACCGAGCTGTCGCCCGATGCCATGCGCGCGCAGGTGGAGCGGACCGGGTGCGCGCTGGTGGGCCAGAGCCCCGCGCTGGTCCCCGCCGACGGCGCCCTCTACGCGCTGCGCGACGTGACGGCGACGGTGGACTCGGTGCCGCTGATCGCCGGCAGCATCATGTCGAAGAAGCTGGCCGGCGGCGCGTCGTCCATCGTGCTGGACGTGAAGTGGGGCTCGGGCGCCTTCATGCGCACGCTGGAAGAGGCGCGCGAGCTGGCCCGCACGCTGGTGCGCATCGGCCGGGGCGCCGGGCGGGCGACGCGCGCCGTGCTCAGCTCCATGCGCGAGCCGCTGGGCCGCACGGTGGGCAACGCGCTGGAGGTGCGCGAGGCGATCGAGACGCTGCACGGCCGCGGCCCCGCCGACCTCTGGGCGCTGACCCTGGAGCTGGGCGCGCACCTGCTGCTGATGTCCGGCCTGGCGCGGGACGCGGACGAGGCGCGCTCCACGCTCACGGGCCTGCGCGACTCCGGCGCCGGCGCGCGCAAGCTGGCCGAGCTGGTCGAGGCGCAGCGCGGCGACCCGCGCGTGGTGGACGACCCCGGCCTCCTCCCGGCCGCGCCGGTGGTCGCGAAGCTGGCGCCCGCGCTGGACGGGCCCGCCTGGATCACCGAGGCCGACGCCCGCGCCGTCGGCGACGCGGCGCTGGCGCTGGGGGCGGGGCGGCGGAAGAAGGACGACCCGGTGGACCCCGCCGTCGGCATCGTCATGCTCGCGCGCATCGGCGACCGCGTGGAGCCCGGCCAGGCCGTCGCCGAGGTGCACGCCCGCACGCCGTCGGACGCCGACCGCGCCGCCGCCGCCCTCGCCGAGGCGATCCGCTTCTCCCCGGAGCCGGTGGAGGCGTCGGACGCCGGGTATGAGGTGGTGGGGGACTGAAAGTGCGTGAGTGCGTGAGTGCGGAAGTGCGTTAGTACGAGCCCGCGCGGCGCGAAGCGCGCGGGGTGCACCGCGCGCTTCGCGCCGTGTGACCCGCCTTCTCGCGCCGGAGGCGGCCTCCGCGCCGAACCAGCCTGCGAAGGCAGGCTTCTCGCCGTCGTTGCTGCGGCTTCAGCCGCCCCGGACCGGAGCCTCACAGGCCGGTGAATCCTTTCGCGTGTGCGCGCGTACCAGCCCGTGCGCGCAGCGCTCCCCGAAAATCTCTGCTGGAGACCTCCCCATGAACCGAAGCTTCCGCTGGGCCGCGGCGGCCGCGCTCTCGCTGTCGGCGCTCGCGCCCGCGGCGGCACAGCAGCAGGCCGCCCGCCCCGCCGCCGACTCGCTCGCCGCGCGGGTGAACGCCCTGGCAGACGAGTTCATCGCCGTCGGCCTCAGGCACTACCCCGAGTTCGGCACCTACTACGGCCTCCCCGGGGTGCGCCACGACCGGCTCACCGACAACTCGCTGGCCGCCATGCGCCAGCGCGAGCGCGAGGAAGACGCCTTCCACGCCCGCGTGATGGCCCTCGACCCGCGGGCGCTCGCCGGCCGCCCCGAGTACATCACCCTCGGCTTCCTGCGCGAGAACGGCGAGAGCGGGCGCCAGAGCCGCGTCTGCCACGGCGAGTACTGGAACGTGGACCAGCTGGGCGGGTGGCAGACCAGCCTGCCGCAGCTGGCCGCCATCCAGCCCGTGGGCACGGCGGAGCTCAGGCAGCAGGCGCTCGCCCGCTTCCGCCAGGTGCCGCGCTTCATCGACAACGAGACCGCCAACCTGCGCGAGGGGCTCCGCCAGGGGTACTCGTCGCCCAAGGGGAACGTCCGCCGCGTGATCGAGCAGCTGGAGCTGATGGTGGCGGGCGCGGCCGCGCAGTCGCCCTTCTACTCGCCCGCGCAGCGCGACAGCGACGCCGCGTTCCGCCGCGAGTGGGAGCAGCTCGTCACCACCCAGATCAACCCCGCCATCCGGCGCCACCACGACTTCCTGGCGAGCGAGTACCTGCCGCGGGCGCGCGACGCGGTGGGCGTCTCGGCGCTGCCGAGCGGGGCGGAGTGCTACCGGGCGCGCGTGAGGAGCTTCACCACGCTGGAGAAGGACCCGCAGTGGATCCACCGCACCGGCCTGCAGCAGATGGAGAAGATCCAGGCCGAGATGCGCACCATCGCCCAGCGCAGCTTCAACACCTCCGACGTCCCTGCGCTGCTGGAGCGGCTGCGCACCGACACGCAGTACACCTTCCGCACGCGCCAGCAGATCATCGACTACTCCAACGCGGCCATCGGGCGGAGCAAGCGGGAGATGGGGAAGTGGTTCGGCCGCCTCCCGCGGGCCGACGTGGTGGTGGAGCCGTACCAGGAGTTCGAGGAGCGCTCGGCACCCGGCGCCAGCTACGAGCTCCCCACCGCCGACGGCAGCCGCCCGGGGCGCTTTCGCATCAACACCTACGAGCCCGAGAAGACGAGCAGGACCTCCATCGAGTCCACCGCCTTCCACGAGGCGATCCCGGGGCACCACCTGCAGCTGGCGCTGGCGCTGGAGCGGCCGCAGGCGCACATGGTCACCCGGGTGCTGGGCAACTCGGGCTTCAGCGAGGGGTGGGGCCTGTACGCCGAGCGGCTGGCCGACGAGATGGGGCTCTTCTCGTCGGACCTGGACCGCATGGGGCTGCTCTCCAACGAGGCGCTGCGCGCGGCGCGCATGGTGGTGGACCCCGGGATGCACGTGCTGGGGTGGACGCGCGAGCAGGCCGTCGACTACATGCTGCGCCACACCGCCGAGTCGCGCACGCAGGTGGAGAACGAGGTGGACCGCTACATCGTCTGGCCCGGCCAGGCGACCGCCTACATGACCGGGATGCTGGAGATCCGGTCCCTGCGCGAGCAGGCCGAGCGCGAGCTGGGCGGCCGCTTCGACATCCGCGCCTTCCACGACCGGGTGCTGGAGGACGGCACCGTCACGCTCCCCATGCTGCGCGAGAAGATCGAGCGCTGGATCGCCGAGGAGAAGGCGAAGGCGCGGTAGTCTTTCCTCGATCAGCCGAAACGGAGAACGGCACCGGGCGCTCGCGTCCGGTGCCGTTCGCCTTATGCGTCCGCGCCCCGGATCGGAAACGGCAGGTCTCGCGCAGAGTCAGCGAAGTCAGCAGAGGAACCCCTAGCGAGACCGGGGCTGTCGCACTCCGGCGAGCCCGGTTGACCGCGCCGCCGCGCGGGGGCATGTTGCAGGCGACGTCCGCCTCTCCCGTGCCCCGTCCGATGACCGACCCGGCGATTCCCTCCCATCCGCCCGAGTTCCGGCGGCTCTGCGGGCAGGCCATCGAGCGCTTCCACGCCCTGGCCGCGGCCGCCGACCCGCTGGAGCGCGGGGCGCTGATTCCCGAGCTGCGCGGCCTGCTGGCGCGCATCGACGAGCAGATCGAGGAGCTGGACCTGCGCGCCCCGGGCTTCGCGCGCGAGCAGGGGCTGCTGGTGGACGCCTCCTCCGCCCTGCAGTCGATCGACCTCGACCGCGGCGGACCCCACGCGGCGCGCTACGCCGAGCGGGCCATCGCCGACCTCCGGCGGGTGGCGGGGGACAGCGGGTGAGGAGCGGGTGTTCCCGATTGGGAACGGTCCGGCGCTCCAGCTCGCCGCGCGGGCCCCGTCACGCCTCCCGTCCCCCCTCCCGAGGCTCTCGGACCGGGTCCGGATGGAAACGATTTCTCCTCGCTTGCCGACACAATGCGGCCGGCGCGGGTACGGTCCAGGGGGCGGCCAGTATGCGTCCGGGGGCTGCACCGGAGGGAAGAATACGAGCGGACTTGCGTGTATACACGAACCCCCGCTACATGATCTAATGTCCCGTGGGTGTCGATATTGGCACTTTCGTGTGCGATCTTAATGGGACCGACTGCGCTCAGGTGGGAGTAGCTTTCTGAGGGAGGGGCTTCGCAAGACCATGGCGCGGCAGGGAGATAGCGCTTATCATACCGTGCAAATTTCCCAACCCGCTGGTCCGGGGCCGTCCCTTCCCACCTGCTGCACTCCCGGAGTCAGGACATGCGACCCAAGCGACTCACGCCGCCGGTGCGCCGCACCACGCGCCGCTGGCGGACCCCTCCCGCGATCACCCATGGACAGGAGGCGTTCGAAGGACTGGGCGTGCTCGACGAGGTGCGGGGGCCGTTGGGGCTCCTGCTGTGGCAGTCGCTGCGCGACGTGAACCTGTGGTCCAGCTTTCCGCCCGACGAGCGCGCGGAGGTGTTCGTGCCGGGCGCCGACGCGTGGCTGCTGGGGATGATCCGCTCGGCCGAGGTGGACGTGCAGCTCGAGTCGCCGCTGATGACCATCATGCGCATGGTGGCCTCGCCCGGCGAGGCGCGGCCCGAGGCGGTGGAGCTGGCCTGCCAGCACGTGGCGCACTGGGCCGACAACCACGACCACGCCGCCACCTCCATCGCCTTCGCGCAGGCCGCGGCGCTGGCGGTGCCGTTCGACGCGGGCGCGGCGTACGCGGTGGGGCGCCTGGCGCGGCGGCGGGCCGAGTACTCGCGCGCCGAGACCTGGTTCCGCCGCGCCGTGGCGCTGGCCCGCCAGAGCGGCGACTGGACCAGCTACGCGCTGGCCTTCTCGGGGCTCGGCAACCTGTACAAGCAGCGCGGCAACTTCCCCGCGGCGCGGCGCTTCCACGTGCGCGCGCTGCGCGCGGCGCGCCGCCACAGCCTGCGCTCGATCCAGGGCGCCGCGCTGCACGACCTGTTCGTGCTCGCGGCCGGGTCCAACCAGAACGACGACGCCGAGCGCTACGCCCGGGGCGCCTTCGAGCTGTACGGCCCCGACCACCCGCGGCTCTCGGCGCTGGCCAACGACATCGCCTACTTCTGGATGGAGCGCGGCCACTTCGCCGCGGCGCTCACCGTGTTCCAGGCGCTCCTGCCGCACATGATGCGGCACGAGGACCGGCTGGTGGGGCTCGCCAACATCGTGCGCGCCTCCGCCGGCGCCGGGCAGCGGCGGCTCTTCGAGGAGAGCTGGGACGAGGTGTGGGACGGGCTCGCGCGCAACGAGCAGACCGAGAACGCCAGCGCGGTGCTGCTGGAGCTGGCCCACGGCGCCGCGCAGCTCGGCGAGAGCGAGCGGGCCGAGCGCGCGGCCGAGCGCGCGGTGAAGATCGCCCGCGACCGGGGCGAGGGACGCACCCTGCTCACCGCCGAGTCGGTGCTGGAGTCGGCGCGCCGCGGCCGCGCCGTGCGCACCCGCGCCGAGGCGCCGCCGCGCCCCGAGCGCGAGGAGGAGACGGACGCGTTCGCGGCGGACCTGGTCCGCTCGCTGAACGCCTCGCTGGTCGCCCGGTAGTCCCCCGCCGGCGCGCCCCTGACGCGGGGGCGCGCCGGCGGTGAAGCGTATTCCCGCGGCAGGCGGAGGCTTCGGTGCGCCCGGCGGGCGACACCGAAAGACACACCCCCGCCACCCGCGGACAACCCAGGTCACCTTCAGCCCGGCCACGCTTATGAAGATCGGAGCACGCCCCCTTCTGGTCCTGCACGGCGACGAGCAGTTCCGCGAGCGCGTCCGCAAGGTCGCGGGCAAGGAGTACACGTTCCAGGCGGTCCCCGACTGGCCCTCGCTGGAAGAGGCGGTGCGCGACTCGCCCCCCTCGGCGCTGGTGGTGGTGAACCCCTACGAAGACACCAACGGCCGCGCGGGCCCCTCGCCGGCGCTGCGCTCGCTGCTGGTGGAGTTCCCCTCCACGGCGGTGTTCGCCGCGCTGGAGGTGAAGCCCGAGCGGGTGGACGACCTGCGCACGCTGGGGAAGTGGGGCGTGGTGCAGGTGATCTCCATCGCCCACGACGACACGCCGCAGGCGCTGGTGCAGCGCTTCCGCGCCTCGCAGGGCCGCCCGCTCAAGGCGCTGCTGGAGAACGTGCTGCCGCCCGACACGCCGGGGCGCGCGCGCGCCATCGTCGACGCGGCCGCCGAGGTGGTGGCGGTGGGCGGCCACGGGCGCGACCTGGCCCGCTCGCTCCAGCTCTCGCGCCGCACGCTGCTGCGCTGGTGCGAGCGCGCCGAGCTGCCGCCGCCGCGCAAGCTGCTGGCGTGGATGCGCATCCTGCTGGCGTGCGAGCTCCTGGACGACCCCGGGCGCACGGTGCTCTCGGTGGCGCACGCCTGCGGCTACTCGTCGGACAGCGGGCTCAGGCGCGTCACGCAGAAGTTCGTGGGCTCCAGCCCCACGGAGCTGCGCCGCCGCGGCGCCTTCGCCCGCGCCAGCAAGGTGTTCCTGGAGGCGCTCTCCAAGTACCGCGGCGCCACGCCGATGTGAGGCGCCGGGCCGGGGACGAACTGCAGAATCTCACACGGAGTCAGCGGAGTCAGCGGAGAACGGCACGGGTTCTCTGTTGTCTCCGTTAACTCCGTGTGAGGCATTGAGTTGTAGGTTTTTTTGATCTTGGACGGATCCTCAGCTGATTGGTATAGTCCTGTGGGCTTGATGGATCGCATCACCGTGAACCCCCGCCAGTGCAGCGGGCGCCCCTGCATCAGGGGAATGCGCATTCGCGCGACCGACGTCCTCGACCTGCTCGCCTCCGGGCTGACGCGCGAGCAGGTCCTGGAGGAGCTTCCGGATCTCGAACCGGAGGACGTCGAAGCCTGCCTCCGCTTTGCATCGCGGCGAATCGATTATCCAGTCGTCGTCGGGTAATTCGACGCACACCTGCTCGCCTTACTGCGCCCGCACCAGCGCCTCCGGTCCGATCTCGGCCACCGAGCGGCACCCGGCCAGCCCCATGGTCAGCTCGAAGTCGGCGATCCAGTTCCTGAGCAGCTCCAGCACGCCCGCGCGGCCCGCGAGCGCCAGCGCGTAGACGTACGGGCGGCCGACCAGCACCGCGCGGGCGCCCAGGGCCAGCGCCTTGAAGACGTCCGCGCCGCCGCGCACGCCGCTGTCCATCAGCACGGGTGCGCGGCCGGCGACCGCCTCGACGATCCCCGGGAGCGCGTCCAGCGTCGCGATCGCGCCGTCCACCTGGCGGCCGCCGTGGTTGGAGACGATCACCCCGTCCATCCCGTGATCCAGCGCGCGGCGGGCGTCGTCGGGGTGGAGGATGCCCTTCAGCAGGATCGGCAGCTTCGTGCGCCCGCGCAGGAAGGGGAGGTCGTCCCAGGTGAGCGACGGGCGCGAGTAGGTGCCCACGAACTGCTGCACCGCCGCCAGCGGCGCCTTCGAGCGCAGGTTCTTCCAGAAGCTCCCCGGGTGCGCGCGCGTGAGCTCCACGAACGCCGCCAGTGAGCGCAGGTTCACCTCGCGCTTCTGGCCGGCCGCCGCGGAGGGCGCCACGTCGTCCAGGCTGGCCATGAAGACGGGGTCGCTCACGTACTGCGCGATCCCCTTGCCGCGCAGGAAGGGGAGGTAGGCCAGGTCCAGGTCGCGCGTGCGCCAGCCGAGCAGCGTGGTGTCGAGCGTCACCACGATCGCCTCGCAGCCGCAGCCTTCCGCGCGGCGGGCGAAGCTCTCCACCAGCGCGTCGTTCCTGCTCCAGTAGAGCTGGAACCAGCGCGGGGCGCCGCCCATCGCCCGGGCGCACTCCTCCATCGGCACCGAGGCCTGGCTGGAGAACACCATCGGCACCCCCGCCTCGGCCGCGGCGGCCGCCACGCCCAGGTCGGCCTCCGCGTGCGCCAGCTCCAGCACGCCGATCGGCGCCACCAGGAGCGGCGCGGGAAGCTCGCGCCCGAAGAGCTCCACCGAGGTGTCGCGCTCGGAGACGTCGCGCAGCACGCGGGGGACGATGCGCCAGCGCTCGAACGCCTCGCGGTTGGCGCGCACGGTGCTCTCGCCGCCGGCGCCGCCCGCCACGTAGGCGTACGCCTCGCGCGACATGGCCCGGCGCGCCTCCTCCTCCAGCTCGCGCACGTCCACGGGGATGGTGGGCGTCCTCCCCGCCATCCCGCCCACGTAGACCTCGGACTGCCTGCGGATCGCCGCCTCGGAGCCCGCCACGTCTCTCCTCCGCGCTCGGGTGGGATCAGGCACATGCGAACGACGAACGACGAACTGCGGGTTCGGGCGTGTCCCTCCGCTGCGCTCCGGGCCGGGCTGCGCGCGCGGTAGGGCACGATACGACCGTGCCCAACCGCGCCGGGCCACGTTCGCGCCCAACCCCCGGTGCGCCCGTGTCCCGGCCCTCCGGGCGCGCATCCCTCACGCAACCGCCAGGGAACAGGGGATAGGGTACAGGGGACAGCCGGCAACCCCCGATTCCCCCGCCGAGCCCCGTAAAGTCCACCCTCTCCCGAAGTTGGGAGAGGGTTGCCGCTCTAAGGCGGCGGGTGAGGGCCGCCCGCCGCGGCGCCGGAGCCCGCCGAAGCGCGCGAGTCCGTCATCCGCGTCATCCGCCCCTCACCGCCGCGCCGCGCTCGCGAGCTCGCGGTAGAGCGTCTCCAGGAACGACTCGGGGGTGATGAAGCCCCGGCCCCAGGCGGCGTCCAGGTCGGCCAGGGGGCGCTCGGCCTTCACCTGCTCCAGCGTCTTCCCCGCGGCCACCGCGGCCGAGACGCGCTGGACGGCCGTCGCCAGCATGTCGCGGTACGCCTGCAGCCCGGCGCGGTCGGAGAGCGCGCCGTGGCCGGGGATCACCTTCGTCTCGGCGTTCGCCAGCGCCAGCGCGCGCTCGCACGCGGCCAGCACGCCGCGCACCGAGCCGCCGCTCGAGGTGTCGACGAACGGGTACGCGCCGTTGAAGAACACGTCGCCCATGTGGATGACGTTGGCGCGGCGCCAGTGCACCACCGCGTCGCCGTCGGTGTGCGCGGGGGCCACGTGGAAGGCGTGCACCTCGTCGCCGTTCAGGTGGAAGGTGACCGCGTCGTTGAAGGTCACCACCGGGAGCGCCGCCACCGGCGAGGGCGGGAAGCGCTGGTTCAGCCGCTCCACGAACTGCTCGCTGCCGAGGCGCACCCGCACGTTGTCGTGCGCCACGATCAGCGCCCCGCCGCGCCCCAGGTTCTCGTTGCCGCCCGTGTGGTCGGGGTGCCAGTGCGTGTTCAGCACGAAGCGGATCGGGCGCGGGCTCACCGTGGCCACGGCCGCGCGGATGCGCTCCGTGAGCGGCGCGTACTGGTCGTCCACCAGCACCACCCCGTCGTCGCCCGCCGACACGCCGATGTTGCCGCCGCGCCCCACCAGCATCCACACACCGCCCGCCACCGGCACCACCTGCACGCGCACCGTGTCCGTCCCCGGCTGCGCCGCGGCGGCGAGCGGGAGGAGCGCGAAGCCGAGGGCGGCCGCGAGGGCCGGGAAGCGGGGCGTGGCGGGCATGGGCGCTCCTCCTGGGGATGGACGGATGGCGGACGGGGACGGCGACAAGGTGCGTGCGCCCCCCGTGCGGCGACAAGGGGCGGACTGGACGGATGAAACGGGGCTGGCGCGCTTCTGGCAATCCGGCGGGCAGCGATCGCGGTGCGAACGGCATGCTGGCGCGCGGGAGAATCAGGGGCGCGCGGGGGCCGCAAGCCGGGGAGGGAAGGACAGGACGGGTCCAGCCGCGGCCACCGCACGCCGGGTAGCTTCCCGGCGCACCGAATCTCCGCCACGATGCTCAAGACCATCACCCTGCGGTTCGGGGCCGAGGAGGGCGACGAGGGGCTCAGCTTCTCGCCGGGGCCCATGACCGTGTTCGTGGGGCCCAACAACTCGGGGAAGAGCCTGGCGCTGCGCGAGCTGGAGGACTTCATCGAGAGCGGCGGCGAGATGGTGGGCTACATCGTCGCCGGGCTGGAGCCCGACCTTCCCGCGCCCGAAGTGGTCATGCAGATGGTGCTCTCGCGCCAGCTGAAGGACGAGCCCGGCGAGTCGCTCCCCGGCTACACGCGCGTGGTGCGGCTCAAGTCGCCCAGCGAGGTGTCGCGCCGCCGCGCCACCGACGCGCCCGAGCCCCTGGAGGAGCAGCTCATCAACCTGGACGCCGTGATCAAGGCGCTCCACTCGGTCGACGACCTCACCGAGGACGAGTTCGAGCTGCTCTGCCGCGACGTGCTCACCCTCTTCACGGTGCGCCTGGACGGGCAGACGCGCCTGCTGCTCACGCAGCCGCGCGCCGCGGGCGACCCCGACGCCCACCCCGCGCACCACCTGGGGGCGCTCTACCGCGACCACCGGGCCCGCGAGCGCATCCGCGAGATCACCGCCGACGCCTTCGGGCTCTACTTCGCCATCGACAAGACCGACGGCGAGGTGTTCCGCATCCGCATGTCGGAGCGCGCGCCCTTCGACACGGCCGAGGAGCAGGGCGACGACGAGCGGGCGCTGGCCTTCCACGGCCGGGCGCACGACATCGCCGAGCTCAGCGACGGGGTGCGCGCCTTCACCGGCCTCACCTCGGCGGTGATGAGCGCCGACTACCGCATCATGCTGGTGGACGAGCCCGAGGCGTTCCTGCACCCGCCGCTCACCCGCAAGCTGGGCAAGCGCCTCACGCAGCTCGCGGCCGACCGCGGGGCCAACGTGCTGGCCTCCACCCACTCGCCCGAGTTCCTGATGGGGTGCGTGCAGAGCGGCAAGCGGGTGAACGTGGTGCGGCTCACCTGGCGCGCCGGCGTGGCCACCGCGCGGCTCCTTTCGGCCGAGAAGCTCGACGCCATGATGAAGGACCCGCTGCTGCGCTCCACCGGCGTGCTGGGGGCGCTGTTCCACGAGGGCGCCATCATCTGCGAGGCCGACGCCGACCGCGTCTTCTACAGCGAGGTCAACGAGCGGCTCCTGGCCGCGCGCGAGGGCGGGGCCGACGGGTGCGTGTTCCTGAACGCGCAGAACAAGCAGACCATCCGCCGCATCCTGCGGCCGCTGCGCGAGATGGGGATCCCGGCGGTGGCCGTCGTGGACCTGGACCTGCTCAAGGGGCGCGAGGACTTCCGCGACCTGCTGAAGGCGGCGTTCGTCCCCCCCGTGTTCTGGGAGCCGTGGGAGGAGCAGCGCAACCGCCTGCACCAGAAGTTCAGGAACGAGGACTACAAGGAGGGCGGCATCTACCGCGCGCCGGGCGACGTGCGGAAGCTGGCCGAGACGCTGCTGGAGGGGTGCGCCGAGTACGGGCTGTTCCTGGTGCCCACGGGCGAGCTGGAGTGCTGGCTTCCCGAGATGGAGGTGGGGGGCCACGGCCCGGAGTGGCTCACCGCCGTCTTCCAGAAGATGGGGACCGACCCCACCCGCGACGACTACCAGCGCCCGGGGAAGGGCGGGGTGTGGGCGTTCATGCAGCGCGTGGCCCGCTGGATCGCCGACCCGCGCCGCAAGGGGATGGCCGAGGAGGTGATCCCCATCGACCACCTCCTCCCCCCGCCCGACGAGGAGAAGCGCCCCGCGCCGGAGCCCGAGGCGCCGGAGCCCGCCCCGGCGGAGGCGGCGGCGTAGGAAGGGGAGCCAGGGCGGGTAAACCCGCGGCAACAACGGCGAGAAGCCTGCCTTCGCAGGCTGGTTCGGCGCGGAGGCCGGCTTCGGTGCAGGAGACTGGCTTCGAGGCGCGAAGCGCGCGGCGCAGCCGCTAGTCCCGCGCAGGCGGACTTCGCGTGGTTGTTGCAGCGGTTCAACCGCCCGGGACGGTTGCCCGAGAAACTCGCCCCCTCGGCGCCCCGTACCGTCCGCCTGCCCGTCCGACCTCGTCCGACACCTTCTCCGTCTTCGATCCGGATGCACGTCCCCGTTCCGAACGCCCGCGCCGGGAGCGTCCCGTGGCGCGCGTGACCTCCCTCTCGTCGGTGCGCGTGGGGCTGGCCGCGCTCCGCGTGAACCCGCTGCGCACCTTCCTCTCCACGCTGGGGGTGGTGATCGGCGTCGCCTCGCTGGTGGCGGTGCTGTCGCTGGGGGACGGGATGGAGAGCTTCGCGCGGAAAGAGATCGCGCGCACCACCGACATCCAGAACGTGTTCGTCTCCCCCGTGCTCTTCGACACGCTGGACGGGGTGCCGGTCCCGCGCGAGAAGTTCACTCTCTTCGGCGAGGAGGACGCGCGCGCGGCCGCCGCGGGGGTGCCCGGGGCGGCCGAGGTGGTGATCACCTACTCGGGGACCACCGTGGTGCGCGCGCCGGGCGCCGGGCGCGACCGCGGCGCCCGGGTCACGGCCGCCACCGCGGGCGCGGCGCGCATGTACGACCTGGAAGTGCGCTGGGGCCGCTTCTTCAGCGAGGCGGAGGCGCGGGCCGGCGCGCCCGTGGCGGTGGTCTCGCACCCGTTCGCGGCGGCGCTGGCGCCCGGCGGCCGGCCCGAGGCGCTGCTGGGGCGGACGGTGGAGTTCCGCGGCGGGCCGCGCCGGATCGTGGGCGTGCTGGCGCCGCGCGAGGGGGAGCGGGGGCTGGCGGCGTACGTGCCGCTCTCGGCGGGGCCGGCGGTGATGGCGGCGGGCGAGGCGGAGCGCCCCCGGGTCCTGCTGGTCAAGGCGCCGCGGGTGGAGGAGGTGGCGGCGGTGAAGGCGGCCACCGAGCGCTGGCTGGCGGGGCGCTACGGCAGGGGCGGGAGGGACTTCGTGGTGGGCACCCAGCAGGCGCGCGCCGAGCAGGCGATGCGCGGGCTCCTGCTCTTCAAGCTGTTCATGGGCGCCATCACCGCCATCTCGCTGCTGGTGGGCGGCATCGGCATCATGAACGTGCTGCTGGCGTCGGTGACGGAGCGCACGCGCGAGATCGGCATCCGCAAGGCGGTGGGGGCGCGCCGGCACGACATCGTCCTCCAGTTCCTCTCCGAGGCGGTGGCGATCACCGGCTCGGGGAGCGCGCTGGGGCTGCTGCTGGGCGTGCTCGGCGCCGTGGCGGCCTCGGCCTGGATGCGCGCCTCGCTGGAGGTGCCGTTCCGCGCCGGGCTGTCGCTCTCCACCCTGCTGGTGGCGGCGCTCTCGGCGCTGGTGGTGGGGCTCTCCTTCGGCACCTGGCCGGCCCTGCGCGCCGCCCGCCTCTCGCCGATCGACGCCATCCGGCACGAGTAGGGGAGTGCGTGAGTGCGTGAGTGCGAAAGTGCGAAAGTGCGAAAGTGCGAAAGTGCGAAAGTGCGAAAGTGGAGCGGCGGCGGGCGGATGATTTCCACGCGCCACCGCATTGAAGAGATCCGGATCGTTGTTCGCCGCTGACTCTACTGCTCTGCGTGAGACATTCGGACTGTCGGTCTGGAGCGGTGAATCCCAACCTGGGCCTGCGTGCGCCCCACTAAAGAGCGGCGCGCGGAGACCCCTCCGCGCGCCGCCGAAAGAAGCGATCCGCTCCGCCCGGGACGGAGGGGCTTAAGGATTTCCCCCGCCCTCGCGCCACACCGCCCCGGACGAAGCGGATCGCCAATTGGACACTTGTGGACTTTAAGCGCGGGGCCATGCAAAGTCAAGCGACCGCGTGAAATAGGCCAGCGGCGACACTGTTCACTTTCCTCTCTCCTCCCCTCCGCCCCCGGAGCCGCCGATGCGCACGCTGATCCGCCTCCTGACGCTCGCGGCGCTGGCCGCCGCGCTCCCGCCCGCCCCGGGGCTCCGCGCGCAGGCGCCGGGGGCCGCCGCGGGGCCGGAGCTGTACGGCGAGGGAGTCTTCTCCACGCCGGCGTGGGACTTCTTCATGGCGTGGGAGCCGGACGGGAAGACGGTGTACTTCTGCCGCGCCAACGGGAGCTTCACCTGGTTCACCATCCTGGAGTCGCGGCTGGAGGGCGGCCGCTGGAGCGAGCCGCGCGTGGCGCCTTTCTCCGGCCGCTGGAGCGACGCCGACCCGCACCTCTCGCCCGACGGGCGGCGGCTCTTCTTCATCTCCAACCGCCCGGCGACGGGCGACACGGCGGCGGCGGAGTACGACGCGTGGTACGTGGAGAAGACGGCCTCGGGGTGGAGCGAGCCGCGGAGCGCCGGTGCGCCGGTGAACGGGCCGCGCACCGAGTGGTCGCCCGCGGTGGCGGCGAACGGGAACCTGTACTTCGGCACCGTGCGCGAGGGCGGCAAGGGCGGCAACGACCTGTACGTGGCGCGACGCGTGGGCGCGGGCTACGCCGAGCCCGAGAACCTGGGCGACTCCATCAACACCGCCCGCGGCGAGCTGGAGCCCTGGATCGCGCCCGACGAGAGCTACCTGATCTTCAGCGGGCAGGGGCGGATGGACGGGGTGGGCGGGCTGGACCTGTACGTGGCCGAGCGGCGGGGCGGCGTCTGGCAGAAGGCGCGCCTGCTGGGGGGCGGCGTCAACACCCCCGCGGGCGACTTCAACCCGAGCGTGTCGCCGGACGGGCGCTGGCTCTACTTCAGCAGCACGCGGAGCCGCTTCGACGCCGTGCCGCCCGCGCCGCTGCCGTACGCCGAGATCCAGCGGCGCCTGCTCTCCCCGGGGAACGGGCTGGGCGACATCTACCGCATCCCCCTGAGCGCGCTGGAATCGGCGGATAGGCCGGGGGCGCGTGGCGGATGAATCCGCGGCAACAACGGCGAAAAAGCCCGCCTAGGCGGGCTCGTTCGGCGCGGTCGCCGGCTTCGGTGCGTGATTGCGAGCCTCGCGCGGCCTTTCGCACTTTCGCACTTTCGCACTTTCGCACTCACGCACTCACGCGCCCAGCCGTTCGATGAGCCGCATCGCGTCGAAGGGGGCGTGCACCTTGGCGTCGTTGTCGAAGTAGACGTAGACGTCGCGGGCGGCGGCGGCGGCGGGGCCTTCGGCGGCGACGCAGGCGGCGTCGTGGGGCTGGCAGCCGCGCTTCCACTCGCGGATGCGCGCGGCCCACCAGTCGAGCTGCTCGTCGGTGTAGCCGCTGGCGTAGAGCTGCTCGGCCCCGTGCAGGCGCACGTAGACGAAGTCGGCCGTCACGTCTTCGGCGTACGGCCAGCGCCCGGCGGTGTCGGCGAACACCAGCGCGGCGCCGTGCTCGCGCAGGAGGGCCACGAAGTCGGGGCCCAGGAAGCCGGGGTTGCGCACCTCGAAGGCGTGGCGCAGGGGGAGCGACGCCTCGGCCTCGGTCCAGCTCCGCCCCTCCATCCGCTCGTCGTGTCCTTTCGCCAGCTCGGCGGCCTCGTCGGTCGTCCCGGGGAGCAGCTCCAGGAAGCGGGCGAAGCGGTCCAGATCGGCGGGCATGCGCTCGGGGAACTGCCAGAGGATGGGGCCCAGCTTGTCGGCCAGCCGCAGGACGCCCGAGGCCAGGAAGTTGGCGAGCGGCACCTCCACGTCGCGGAGCTTCTTCATATGGGTGATGAAGCGGCTCCCCTTGACGGCGAAGACGAAGCCGGGCGGGGTCTCCTCATACCACCTGCGGTAGCTGGAGGGGCGCTGGAGGGAGTAGAACGAGCCGTTGATCTCGATGGAGCCCATCCGCCGGCTGGCGTACTCCAGCTCGCGGCGGTGCGCCAGCCCCTCGGGGTAGAAGACGCCCCGCCACGGCTTGTACGTCCACCCGGAGATCCCCACGAAGTGCCGCCCCGCGCCGCTGCGCTTCTTCGCCACCGCGCCTCCTGATCGAAACCGCCGTTTCCCGATGGAAATCACCGCGCCCCGGTTGGGACCTCGTCCCCGGTTAAAACCGTGTTTCCCGGTTGAAATCGGCGGTTCCCGATTGGAACCACCCATCCCCCGATTGAAATTGGGGGCTACAACTGCACAAAGTCCGCCTTCGCGGACTCCCTCGCGGCGATCATCGCGGGCGGTGGGCTTCGAGGCAGGACGCGGCGGGCGAGGCATGCCTCGCCCCTACGGGGGTTCTGGTCCGCCAGGGACCGCGTGAGGGATGCGCGCCCGACAGGGCCGGGACACGGGCGCGCCGTGGGGTTTGGCGCGATCGTGGCCCGGCGCCGTTGGGCACAGTTGTATCGTGCCCTACGGCGCGCGCAGCCCGGCCCGGAGCGCAGCGGAGGGACATGCCCGGAACTGCAGTGCGAAGTGCGAAAGAGACCGGCCCCGCCCGGAAGCTCCGGACGGGGCCGTACTCGCACCTCGCACCTCGCACTTCGCACTTCACTTCGCCGCCGCCAGCTCCTCGCGCTCCTTCTTGGCGGCCTCCACCACCTTGGGCACCTCGTGCGCGGGGACTTCCTGGTAGCTGCTGAACCGGCGCGTGTGCGTGGCCCGGCCCTGGGTGAGCGAGCGCAGCGTGGTGCTGTACTTGTACAGCTCGGCCTGCGGCACCAGCGCGCGCACCTTCTGGTTGCGCCCCGCCTGGTCCATCCCCAGGATCTGCCCCCGCCGCTGGTTCAGGTCGCCGATCACGTCGCCCAGGAACTCGTCGGGGGTGAACACCTCCACCTCCATGATCGGCTCCAGGATCGCCGGCTGCGCCTTCTCGGCCGCGGCCTGGAACGCCAGGATGCCGGCCATCTTGAACGCGGCCTCGGAGCTGTCGACCGAGTGGTAGCTGCCGAAGAAGCACTCGGCCTCGAAGTCCACCACGGGGTACCCCGCCAGGATGCCGCGCTGCGCCGCCTCCTGCACCCCCTTGTCCACCGCGGGGACGTACTTGCCCGGGATCACCCCGCCCACGATGGCGTCGGTGAACCGGTAGCCCTCGCCGCGCGGCAGCGGCTTCAGCCGCACGTGCGCGTCGCCGAACTGGCCGCGCCCGCCCGTCTGCTTCTTGTGGCGGCCGTGCCCCTCGGAGGCCGCCTTGATCGTCTCGCGGTAGGGGATGCGCGGCTGCTTGACCACCACCTCCACGCCGTTCTTGCGCTTGAGCCGCTCGATCTGCACGTCCAGGTGCAGCTCGCCCAGCCCCCGCGCAATTGTTTGCCCCAGCTCGGCGTTGTACTCGGCGGCGAAGCAGGGGTCTTCCTCGTGCAGCTTGTGCAGGCCCACCGAGAGCTTGTCCTCGTCGCCGCGCTTGGCGGGCTCCAGCGCCACCGCGATGTCGGGCTCGGGGAAGTCCACCCCCTTCAGCACCAGCGGGTGGGCGGGCGCGGAGAGCGAGTCGTTGGTGTGCGTGTCGCGCAGCTTGGCCACCACGCCGATGTCGCCCGCGCGCAGCTCGTCGACCTCCAGGCGCTCCTTCCCCTGCGCGATGGAGAGGTGCACCAGCTTCTCGGCCTTGTCGCGGCCGGCGTTCGTCACCTCGTCGCCGTTCTTCACGCTGCCGCCGAAGATGCGGAAGAAGGTGAGCTCGCCCACGTGCGGCTCGCTGGTGGTCTTGAAGACGAGCGCGGCGAAGGGGTCGCTGTTCAGGTTGCGCAGCTCCACCACGTTGCCGGTGCGGCCCTGCGCCTCCTCGGCGGGGCGCTCCTGCGGCGAGGGCATCAGCTCCACGATGCGCGTGAGCAGCGCCTTGGTCCCCCACTCGGCGGTGGGGACGCCGCAGAAGAGCGGGTACAGCTCGCCGCGGAGCATGGCCTGCTTGAGGGCGTGGATCGCCTCCTCGCGGGTGATGGTGTCGCCCTCCAGGTAGTGCTCCAGCAGGGTGTCGTCGGTGGAGGCGATCGTCTCGATCAGCTCGCTGTAGTAGCGCTCGCAGGTGGGCTTGAGCTCGGGGGGGATGTCGCGCTCGTCGTACTCGTCGCTCTGCCCGTCCTTGAAGAAGTAGGCCCTGTCGGCGAAGAGGTCGACGATGCCCTTGAAGTCCTCGCCCGCGCCGATCGGCACCTCCACGGGGATCACCTTGGGGGTCAGGTGCTCCTTGACGTCCTGGTAGACGCGCTCGAAGTCGGCGTTCTGCCGGTCCATCATGGTGACGAAGAAGATCGACGGCAGGTGCCGCTCCTGCACCAGCTCCCACACGCGGTCGGTGCCCACCTCCACGCCGCTGGGGCCCGAGACGCACACCAGGGCGCCGTCGGCCACGCGGATGCCGGCCTTGGCCTCGCCCAGGAAGTCCAGGTAGCCGGGGGTGTCGATGAAGTTGATCTTGGCGTCCATCCAGGTGGCGTACGCCACCGAGGCGTTCATGGAGATGCCGTGCGAGATCTCCTCGGGGGTGAACATGGTGAGCGCCGTCCCCTCGGCGCTGGAGCCGTGGCGGCGGGTGGCGCCCGAGGTGTGGCAGCAGGCGTCGATCAGCGTGGTCTTCCCGCTGCCGCCGTGGCCCACCACCACCACGTTGCGCAGCCGGTCGGTTGTAAAGCTGGGCGCTGACGCCATACGCACCTCCTGAAACAGGGAGCAAGGGGAGGGGTGTCCCGCGAGGGGAGTTCTCTCGTGAACCTTTCCGGCCGCGTGCGCTACGTCAAGGGGTGGGGGCGCCGCGCGCGACCATCGAGGCGGGCGCGCTCGAAAGTGTGTGGCCCGGCAAAGACCGGCGGAGGGGAGTGGAAAAACGAAACGCCCGGTCCACTCTGTTCATTTTGCTTTCGTCGTGATAGGTTGTTCGCGCCCCCGCCGAACCCCTGTCGCCACGCACCAATACTCAGTCTTCAGTGGGAAGGCCGCATCGAGCGCAACGAAAGCCAGGATGCGGAGCGGGATCAACAAATCGCGACGTTGCAGGAGACTGTTACGCAACTGACCGAGCGGCTCGACACGATGACGGAGATGGTAGAACTGCTGCGCCGTCAGGCGATTATGGATCAGGAAAGAGGTGAGTGATGACCGAGAAAGAGTTTCAGGCCGAGTTCGACCGGCTCATGCGGATCGCGAAAGGCGACCCCGATTTCCTCCGCCGCTTCAATGAGCGGATGGACGAGGCAGAGCGGCGGAAGCGGGAGATCGATCATGCTTACCGGATGCGCTCGCTGATACGGCGCGCGCTGCAGACCAGCGCCGGAGACTGATCCATCGCTGCTTCATGTCTCACGCCCCCCGGAGCCGACTCCGGGGGGCGTCTTTCCTTTCGCTGGCCTACCAGGAGACCAGCGAGCAGGGAGAATACTGTCCCGTCATCGCATCGTTGCTACACGTTATCAGACCATTATTGACAGATGCGTCGGAGTGGCGAAATATCATGATGGGAATCAACCGCCTTCGAAGTGGCCGGGCCATGTCACGGAGTCCGGTGCGCGGAGGCGTCCACCCGCACCAGGGAGGGCCGGATGAAGAAGCTGCGGCTGAACGTGGACGACCTGGAGGTGGCCTCGTTCGAGGCGACGCCCGGGGGGGGCGAGGGCGGGACCGTCCACGGTCACGACAGCATCCAGTACTGCCCGTCGGGCCCGAGCTACTGCGGCGAGAACCAGTGCAACACGGAGACGGGCGCCTGCTCGCCCTCGGTGTGCCAGTACACGTGCGACGCGGCCGTGAACACGTGCGGGTACACCTGCGCCAACAGCTGCGGCGGCTCGTGCGGCTCGGAGTGCTGCCAGACGCTCCAGCTCGACCTCTGCTGACCCGACCCGCGCGCCGGCTCCCCGCCGGCGCGCGCGCTTGCCCCCGTCCGCGGCCGCGCTCGGCCGCCCGGACGGAGCACCACTCAACCCGGAGAGGCGAACATGAGAAAGCTGCGGCTGAAGCTCGACCACCTGCGCGTCGAGTCGTTCCCCACCACGCGGGAGGACGAAGCGGAGCGGGGAACCGTGCACGGGCGCGAGATGCTCGGGCTCGTCGCGACGCCTGCGGGCACCTGCTACACGGCGTACGGCAAGCCGACGTGCCTGCCCAACCGCACCTGCCCGGAGTGCGCCGACCCGGCTTATTGACACGCGTCGGACCAGGCCGGCGGCGGCCCTCCCGCCGCCGGCTCTCCATCAGGCCTCCCCGCCATCTCAACCGGCAGCACCCCCATCCCCCGGCCCGCGGACGGCCTCCTTGCCCTCGTCCCGCATCTCGCGCATCAGGAAGTAGTTGAGGCCGGTGCGGATGGCGGCGATCGCGGCCAGCTTGCCGATCTGGTCCCAGGTGGGAGAGATGGCGGTCGCCAGGATGTCGGCGGCCAGGAGAAACTCGAGCGCGAGCGCCAGGTAGTGCGCCAGCGTCAGCCGGACGCGGGCGTAGCCGCGCCGGTCGTCGCCTCCCGACAGCGAGCGGACGAAGGCGACGGCGGCCAGGACGACCCCCAGCGCGATCACCAGCGCCCCCGCGGCTTCCACCGCGAGCTGCATCCAGTGCACCGCTCCGCGCGCCTGCTCTTCGAACGCCGAGAACGTCGTCGCCTGCACGGGTCCGCCTTCCGGAGACATGGGGACAGCGGGACCGGGCGGAGTGCAAGCGGGGGGCCCGACGGCGGGCTCGCGGCGCCGCGCGGCCCGGGCGAGGCATACGTTTCGCAAGCCGCGCCCCTGATCCCCCGTCCACGAACCCGCGACCAGCCGAAATGGACCGCCGCCGGCTCCTCCTGGCCCTCCCGCTCCTGGCCGCGCCCCTGCTGCTCTGGGGCGTGCTGCGGCTGCTGCCCGGCGGTACCCGCGAGGGCGAGGCGCGCCCGCTGACGCAGGTGGCGGCCCCCGTTACCACCCCCGAGCAGGCGGTCCCGCTCCCGCAGGACGTGCCGGCCGACGTGCGCGAGCTGCTGCGCCAGGGGCGGAACTGGCGCGCCGCCCGGCGCCTGCGCGAGATCCTGCGCCCCGGGTCCAGCCCCGAGCTGGTGCTGGCGGCCGCGCGCGCCGAGGCCGGGTGGGGCGGCTGGGCCAGCGTGCGCGAGCTGCTGGAAGGCAGGCCGTGGCTCGACGCGGCAGGCGGCGGGCTGGGCTGGTACCTGCTCGGCCAGGCGCGGGAGGAGGCCGGGCAGTGGCCCGCCGCGGCCGACGCCTACGCGCGCTACCTGCGCCTGGCCCACGAGCGCGGCGGCGACGAGCGCGCGATCGCCGAGCTGCGGCACGCGCGGGCGCTGCTGCGCGCGGGGCAGGTGGACGCGGGCGTCGCCGGGCTGGAGCGGGTGGGCGGCCAGGCCCCCGAGGTCGCCGCCTGGGCGGGCCTCCTGGCCGCCGAGGCGGTCGCCCAGCGCGGCGACCCCGGCCGCGTGCGCGCCCTGCTGGCCCCGCGCGCCGCCGCCGAGCTGCCGGTGCGCGCGCAGCGGGCGCACGTGGCCGCCCACCGCGCCGCCCGCGACCTGCGCGGCGCCCGCGAGGCCGCCCTCGCCTACCTCGCCCGCGCGGCCACCCCCCAGGACAGCGCGGAGATGACCGCGGTCGCCGCGCGGGTGGCGCTCGACCTGGGCGACGCGGAGAGCGCCCGGCGCGAGCTGCGTGCCGCCGCCCAGGCGGCCCCCGAGGCCGCGGCCGCCGTGGACGCGGCGCGCTGGCTCTCCGAGCTGCCGGGGCTGGGCCCCGCCGACCACCTGGCGATCGCCGCCGTCTACGAGCGCCACGGCAACGCCGCCCGCGCGGCCGGCGGCTACCGCGCCTGGCTCGCCTCCGGCGCGGGGACCGCGCCCGAGCGCCACGACGTGCGGCTGCGCATGGGAAAGATGCTCTTCGCCGCCGGGCGCTACGGCGAGGCCGAGGAGGCGCTGCGCCCGCTGCCCGCCGAGGCGCCTCCCCCCGTGGCCGCCGAGGCGGCGCTGTACGCGGCCCGCGCGCAGTACCGCCGGGGGAGCCGCGCGGCGGCCGTCGCCGCGCTGCTGGCGGCGGCGGAGCGCTACCGGGGCCAGCCCGCCGCCGGGGAGGCGCTCTACCTGGCCGCCGACCTCACCGACGACGCGGGGACGGACGCCCGCGCCGCGCAGCTCTACCGCCGCGTGGCGGCCGAGTACCCGGGGAGCGCGCCGGCGGGGCTGGCGCTCATGCGGGTGGCCGGCGCCGCGTTCCTGGCGCGCGACTACGCGGGCGCCGCGCGCGCGTGGGACGAGTACCGCTCGACCAGCCCGCAGGGCCCGCAGTGGCTGCAGGCCGGCTACTGGGCCGGCCGCGCCCACGCCGCGCGCGGCGACCAGGAGGCCGCCCGGGCGCGCTGGCGCGAGGTCCGCGCCCGCGAGCCGCTCTCGTACTACTCGGTGCTCTCCGCCCGGCGGCTGGGCGAGCGCTACTGGCCGATCCCCTTCGCCCAGGCGCCGCACCTCCCGGCCGAGGCCGCCGGGCGTGTGGCGGGGTGGATGCGCGGCGTGGACCTGCTGCGCGCCGCGGGGCTCCTGGACGAGGCGAAGCAGGAGGTCGACCGCCGCGTCCGCGAGGCGGGCACCGACCCGGGGCTCCTCTACCCCCTGGCCGAAGCGCTCCCCGAGCGCGGCTACGCGCCGCAGGGGATCCGCATCGGGCTGGCGCTGCGCGCCGCGGGGGCGGCGTACGACGCGCGGCTGGTGCGCATCCTCTACCCCTTCCCCTACCGCGAGCTGGTGGCCGCCGAGGCGCGCGAGCGCGGGCTGGACCCCTTCCTGGTGGCGGCGCTCATCCGGCAGGAGTCGTCGTTCATGGCGCGCGCGCAGTCGCGCGCCGGGGCCATGGGGCTCATGCAGGTGATGCCGGCCACGGGCGCGGGGCTGGCGGCGGGGGCGGGGATCCGCGGCTGGGAGCGCGACCTGCTCTTCAACCCCGAGATCAACGTGCACCTGGGCACGCGCTTCCTGGCCGCCCAGGTGCGCAGCTACGGCAGCGACCTCGTCAGCGTCTTCATCGCCTACAACGCCGGGCCGGGGCGGGTGGCGCGCTGGCGCTCCTTCCCCGAAGCGCGCGACCGCGAGCTGTTCACCGAGCGCATCCCCTTCGAGGAGACGCGCGACTACGTGAAGATCCTCACCCGCAACACCGAGGTCTACCGCGGCCTCTACGGCGGCTGACGCAAAGTGCGAGAGTGCGAGAGTGCGAGAGTGATCGAACTGCAGTTACTTTCGCACTTTCGCACTTGGCACTTTCGCACTGCAGTTTTGGGCGTGTCCCTCCGCTGCGCTCCGGGCCGGGCTGCGCGCGCCGTAGGGCACGATACCACCGTGCCCAACGGCGCCGGGCCCGCGTCGGCCGAAACTGCCCGGCCGCCACGGTCCCGGCCCTGTCGGGCGCGCATCCCTCACGCTCGTGCCGCTCCGCCACCCTGGTCCGGGGGGGCTTGCGGGACGGGCAGCACGCCCGGATCGTGCGCCGGATCAGCCCTGAGCCGCCCGCCGCGCACGGAGGTGCGCAAAATCCGCCAAGTCGTTGCAGGCGAACGATTCCGGCCACCGGCAGAACAGGTTTCGGGAAGGTGCCGGGGCGTCTACGTTGTATATCTGTGCACTTGTGGAGAGGAGGCCCCTTGCCACGCTTAAAAATCGGCCTTAATCTGTAGAGTGTAAGCCGAAACTAAGTAAACACAGTGCACAAGCGGCGCGCGGACGCCGCTCCGGGACCCCCGCCGGGAGGTCCCGGTGATCGAGCGCGTCCCGGAGCCGTCCATGGACCGCATCCGCGAGCACGCGCGCGCCCAGGTGGCGAAGACGTCGCTCCGGAAGGTCGCCAAGAGCGCCGGGGTGAAGGTCGGCGCCACCAAGAAGTTCATCGAGGGCTCCGTCCCCTACGAGCGCAACGCGCGCCTCTGGAAGCGCTGGTACCTCAAGCACCTGCGCGAGGGCGTGGCCGAGGCGCCCGACGACTCGCTCCCCACCCCCGAGGCGGCCAACGCCCTGGAGATGCTGCTGTGGCCGCTCTCCGGCGACGACCGCGCGCAGGCCGTGCGGCAGGTGGTCACCGCGTTCCGCGGCGTCTTCACCGGGCTCTCGCGCACGCCACCCGGCTGGGTGCTGGAGCTGGGCGGCGAGGCCCCCGGCGCCGGCGAGCAGGGCTGACCCCCTTTCGGCGCCGCGCAGACGGAACGCGCCCCGCGTGAACGCGGAAGAGGCCGCTCTCCATCGGGAGGGCGGCCTCTTCGCTTCGCCCGGGATCAGCTTCCCGGCGGGGCCGGCGGGGGCGCCGGAGCGGGCGGGGGCGCGGGCGCCTGGCCGGGCGGGGCCGAGAGATGGGCCTCGACGGCGCGGCTCATCTCCTCGAACGTGACGGCGCCGTTCAGCAGCTGGCGGCCGTTGACGATGAAGGTGGGCGTCCCCTGGATCCCCGCGCCCGTGACGCCGCTCACGTCGTTGATCACCACCGGCGCCACGCGGTCGTTGTCGTAGCAGTCGCGCCAGGCGGCGGCGTCCAGCCCCACGTCCACCGCGAAGCGGGCGAAGCGCTGCGCCGCGTCGTTCTGGCCGCTCCACTCGCGCTGGGTGGAGAAGAGCCGGTCGTGCATCGGCCAGAACTTCCCCTGCGCGCCGGCGCAGAGGGCGGCCTTGGCGGCGGGGTACGACTGGGTGTGGCTGGGGAGCGGGTAGTTGATGAACACCATCCGCACCTTCCCGGTGCGGACGTACGCGCTGTCGAACTTCGCGTACGTCTGGTCGAACCACTGGCGGCAGAACGGGCACTGGAAGTCGGAGACCTCGATGATGGTCACCCGGGCCGAGTCGGAGCCCTTGGAGCGCCCGCGGTCGGCGCGGGGGAGGATGGAGTCGACCTGGGCGGGCGTCGCCGCGGCGCCCTGCCGCCCCTGGGCCCCGGAGCCCGGCTGCGCGCACGCCGAGACCGTGGAGGTCAGGGCCAGCACGGCGGCCAGGAGCGCGGGGGCCAGGCGCGCGCGGGGGGCGGGGGTGCGAGGGGTCATGCGTCGTTCCGGGCGGTGGTGCCGGGGGTGGCGCCGGAGGCCTTCTCCCGCGCGCGCTCCAGCGTCCATTCGTGCACGTGCGGCGGCGGCCAGGCGCCCTGGCGCGCGGCCTCGAAGAGGCGGACGGCTTCTTCGCGGGCGCGCCGGGCGGCCTGGGGGGCCACGGCGCCGCGGGCCTGCGCCTGCTTGAGCTCCTCCTGGTCGAGCACCTCCAGCCGCCCGTCGGCGGAGAGCCAGACGTCCAGGCAGAGGTCGGTGGTCTCCCACCAGTTGCCCACCATGCTCACCGGCGTCAGCACGTTGGCGTAGAGCCCGGTGAAGGTGCCGTCGGCCCGGTGGAAGCGCCCGACGTCGTGCCAGGCGCCGCGGTAGGTGAACCAGACCACCGGCGCGCCGGGCTCCAGGATCACGTTCCCGGCGGAGTCGGTGGCCGGCTGCGACAGATCGGCGGCTTCGAGGAGGGTGACAACGTAGTCGCCCGCGTCCTCCAGCACAATCTGCCGGAAGACCTGCGCGGCGCCCATCAGGCGGTGGTAGTGGATCTCGACGGTGGGGAGATCGGGCATCGTAATTCGTGGCTACTGGTCGGAGGATCGGTGGGAAATTGGAATCCAGAACCGAAAAGCCTCACACGGAGTCAACGGAGTCAACAGAAGATGTTTGGGTGTTCTCCGTTGACTCCATTGACTCCGTGTGAGACTGGTTTTCCGCACGTCGCACTTCGCACTCGTCTTTCACACCATCGCCATCGGCGGCGCGGCGCGGAAGCGCATCCCGGCGTGCTCCTGCGCGTCCACCACCGCCACGGCGGTCAGGTTGGCGATCTCGGCGGCCTCGCTCGAGCGCTGCAGCACGTGGATCGGGTGCGCCATCCCCAGCAGGATCGGGCCGAACGCCTCGGCGCCACCGAGGCGCATCATCAGCTTGTAGGCGATGTTGGCCGAGCCCAGGTCGGGGAAGATCAACACGTTGGGCTGCTCGCGCAGCGTGGTGAAGGGGTACAGCCCCAGCCGGAGGTCGCGCACCACGGCGGTGTCGGCCTGCATCTCGCCGTCGACCTCCAGGGTGGGGTCCAGCGAGCGCACCAGCTCGGTGGCGCGGCGCACCTTGCCGGAGTGCGGGTGCGGCGCCGAGCCGAAGTTGGAGAACGAGAGCATCGCCACCCGCGGCACCAGCCCCATCCGCCGCGCGAACGCCGCCGCCAGCGTGGCGGTCTCGGCCAGCGTCTCGGCGTTGGGGTCGATGTTCACGGTGGTGTCGGCGAAGAAGAGGATCTCGCGCTCGGTCACCATCATGTACAGCCCCGCCACCCGCCGCACCCCGGGCGCCGTGCCGACGGTCTGCAGCGCGGGGCGGATCGTCTCGGGGTAGTGCAGGTCCTCGCCCGCCACCAGCCCGTCGGCCTCGCCCTCGGCCACCATCATGCACCCGAAGGGGATGGCGCGCCGCACCTCGCCGCGCGCGTCGGCCAGTGTCATCCCCTTGCGCTGGCGGCGCGCCCAGAGCCGCTGGGCGTAGCGCTCCAGCCGCTCCTCGTCGCCGAGGCGGTCCACCACCGCCACCCCCTCCAGCGACGCCCCCAGCGCGCGCGCCTTCGCCTCGATGCGGTCGGAGCGGCCGAGCAGCACCGGACGCGCGATCCCCTCGGCCACCACCAGCGCGGCGGCGCGGATCACCCGCTCGTGCTCGCCCTCGGGGTAGACGATGGTGCGCGGGTCGCGCCGCGCCCGGTTGATGATGTCGCGCATCACCTGGCGGCCGCGCCCCAGCCGGGCCTCCAGCTCGATGCGGTAGGCGTCGGGGTCGATCTCGCGCCGCGCCACCCCGGTCTCTATCGCCGCGGTCGCCACGGCCGGCGCCACCCACAGCATGATGCGCGGGTCGAACGGCTTGGGGATCAGGTAGTCGGGCCCGAAGCGGAAGCGCTCGTCGCCGTAGGCGCGCTCCACGCTCTCGGGGACGTCGCGGCGCGCCAGCTCGGCCAGGGCGCGGGTGGCCGCCATCTTCATCTCGTCGTTGATGGCCCGCGCCCGCACGTCGAGCGCGCCGCGGAAGATGAAGGGGAAGCCCAGGACGTTGTTGATCTGGTTGGGGTAGTCGGTCCGCCCCGTGGCCATGATGGCGTCCGGGCGCACCTCGGCCACCTCCTCGGGGAGGATCTCGGGGTCGGGGTTGGCCAGCGCGAAGATGATCGGCCGCTCCGCCATCGCCGCCACCATCTCCCTGGTCACCGCCCCGCCGACGGAGAGGCCCACGAAGACGTCCGCCCCGCGGAGCGCGTCCGCCAGCGTCTCCCACTCCGTCTCCTGCGCGAAGCGGGCCTTGTACGGGTCCATGTGCTCGGGGGCGCGGTCGGTGCGGATCACCCCCATCCGGTCGGCCATGTAGATGTTGCCGCGCCGCACGCCGAGCGAGACGTAGTGCTCGGCCGTGGAGATCGCCGCCGCGCCGGCGCCGGAGAACACCACGCGCACCCGGTCGATGCGCTTGCCCACGATCTCCAGCGCGTTCAGGAGCGCCGCGCCGCTGATCACCGCCGTGCCGTGCTGGTCGTCGTGGAAGACGGGGATGTCCAGGCGGCGCTTGAGCTCCTCCTCGATGTAGAAGCACTCCGGGGCGGCGATGTCCTCCAGGTTGATCCCGCCCACGGTGGGCTCCAGCAACTCGCAGAAGCGGATCACGTCGTCGGGCGCCTGGCTCCCCACCTCCAGGTCGAACACGTCGATGTCGGCGAAGCGCTTGAAGAGCACGCCCTTGCCCTCCATCACCGGCTTGGCCGCCAGCGGGCCGATGTTGCCGAGGCCGAGGACGGCGGTGCCGTTGGAGACCACGGCCACCAGGTTGCCGCGCGCCGTGTACTTGAAGACGTCCTCGGGGTTGGCGGCGATCTCGCGGCACGGCTCGGCCACGCCGGGCGAGTAGGCCAGCGAGAGGTCGCGCTGGGTGCTGGCGGGCTTGGTGGGGACCACCGCGATCTTGCCGCGCCGCCCGTTGCTGTGGTAGTCGAGCGCGTCCTGTCTTCGGTCAGCCATGGGACTTTCGGCCTGTGGAGCGTCGGAACGTGCGAGCCGGGTAGCGTAGGCCGCGGGGGTGGGGGTGTCAAGCGAGAGTGCGAAGTGCGAAGTGCGAAGTGCGAAAGTGCGAAGCGGTCGGCTCCGGGCCCGAATCTCATCCCACGGTGTGTTCTCCCTCTCC
>DASVWD010000006.1 GCA_036389795.1 Longimicrobium sp. | reverse complement strand
AGCTTGGTTCGGCGCGCCATCAGCTCCTCCGAGTCACAGGGGACAGGACCCTCCTCCTCGGACCTCTAAGATGTCACGCCGGATACTGAATATCCAGAACTTTGCTATGAAAAATGGGTATCACCTCATAAATCAGCGTCTCTGCTGGTATCAGCCAAGGCACTCGTTCAAGGCATCTTGAGCCTTGGTCAACTCTGGTGAACGCAGTTTAGTGTAGATAACCACCGCACGCTCGGCGTGGCAGCGGCCTTCGGCGCCGCGTCCCTGCCGCGCAAGGGCTTTGGCCAGACATCGGCAAGCGAAGGCAATATTTTCCTTGTAGCCTAATTTCTCAGCCACCTTTAGGGCCTCTCGGGCGTGGCGCTCGGCCTTCGACCACTGTTCGCGATTTAGCGCCAACTCGGCGATATTGCCGGTGTAGACGGCAACACCTTCGGGATCCGGTAGGGATTGGGCGATTGCAAGAGCTTCATGGTAGTGGGTCTCCGCGAGGTCGAACTGATCCGACTCGCGTAGCGCCTCGGCGATAGCGTTCAGAACGCTGCCCACATCATCGCTCTTCGGTGATAGGCTGCGGAACAGACCGAGTGATTCATTATAAGCAGTGAGCGCCACTGGGTAGTCGCGTGCTAGTTGGTGGCCTATCCCGCGCAATCGGATGGCGATGGCGCGCTCGCGTGCACCAACGCGGGCCGATTGCCAATGGGCGGTGACGCGCTTGGCGCAGGCCAGCACTTCGGCGGATTGATGGCGCAGATAATGGCACCATCCAGCCCCAAAAGCTCGCCAACCAGCGTTATAGAAGTCCCTCGCGCGCACTGCCTTGGCCTCTGCCTCGGTGTAGAGAGAAAGCCACTCATCCCAGCGGCCAGAGAACTCAAGGAATGTATTTAAGGCGTCACACACGGTCTGCAGGCTTGGGTTGTCGCCCGCGATCATCACCGGCAGGGCGGCGGCAATTTGTGGCCAAGCGCTCTCCAAGACAGGGAAGCGGGCGAACTTCTTGTATCCGTTTTCCACAGCAAGTGCATAGGCTTGATCGGCCAACCGCTCGCCGCTGGCTCCAACTGCATCAGGGCGGGCGCGACGGAGGAACCGCGCCGCCAGCGGTGGGAGGAGCCAAGTGGCGGCTTGGTCGTCTTCAACCAGCAATGCGCGATCACGCAAGCCGTCCAGTGCGGTTTCCGCGGCCTTTGAGCTTAGTTCGGTCAGCGGTAGCAGCCACTCGATAGGCGCCGGCTGGGTGAAATGTACCAAAGCGGCAAGTACCGCCGTCTCATCTGCCGTGAAGGTTTCAACAAGGTCCCCGAAGACAAAGTCCAGCGGGTCGTTTTTCTCATCCAGTTTCTGCAGGCGATGCGCTTCTTGTAGGCGCCCGACGGCTTCTGCCACCGTACGGCAACGGCCCGTCGTCCGGCCGAGCTGGCCCGCCGTCCAGGTCAGCAGCAATGGATTGCCGCCAGTTTCGGCATAGAACTGGTCGCGCTCGGCCTGCGTCAGTCGAGCTACGGGTTCCGACCGCTTCCCCAACGCAGCCAGCAACTCGTCGGCGGCCTCGCGTTCCAGTTTGTCCACGCGCAGGTTGTACGCAGCGGTCGAGCTCTCGGAGCGGCGACGGCTGGTGACGATGGCGCGGCAGGCGGCGGGCAGGGTACCCAGCAGTTCGAACACACGACGCCGGTCCTCCGCGCTGAACGTCTCCAAGTTGTCCAGCACCAGCAATGCGCGATGATTGGCCAGTGCGTGGCGTACGAGGTTGGGCCGGTCCTCCGGCACCGCCTTCGGGATATCGTCGCGGCTGAGCGCCCGGCCCAACTCGCTGAGCATCGCGTGGTAGTCATTCACGTGATGGTCAGTCAGCCGCTGTTCGCCGTGGGGAAGCAGCTCCCGGTTCTTGGCCGTGATCCACAGCTTGAGCGGGAAATGCTCGGCGGGTGCCCGGTATGCCGCTTCGAGCGCGAGTGCGGTCTTCCCCATGCCGCCGGGCCCATCTAGCACCACGCCCCAACTGCGATCTTCGGGTCGCAGGTACTTCGCAATCTTCTTCAGATCTTCCTTGCGCCCGAAGAACGGTCGCCGCGCTGGGAGCGTGGAGTGCGGAGCGGCGCTGGGCGCTAGCGTGATAGTCTCGACGGACGCCGCAACTGCCTTGGAGGCCCCGGTCCGTCGCACGATGGCGGCTCGGGGCCGGGCGGCAACTGTCTCCGGCGGTGTCCCTTCGTCGCCATCCAACACAGCGTGCTCGTGGTCGGGGATGAACCGCCACGCGCCCGTTTTGTTCGTCGCGATTCGCGGCCAGAGACGCAGGATGGTATCCCCATCGCCGAACTCAATACGCCCCGCCGCGTAGCCGTGCGCTCGCTGTATGGTCGGCGTCTCGCCAAACTTCTCCATCCCGAAGACGGAGCAGCCTTGACAGAGACGCACCGCGTTGCGGGCACCGCCGCGCCGGATGTAGGTGATTTCAGTCTCGTGCTGATGACCGTAGAGGTGCACCGCGAATCGCCCGGCCGGCGCGATCTCCGTCTCACCGTGCTTCTGAGCATGGAGAGTCAGCCAGTCCGGTCCCTGGTGGGTGAGTAGCAGGCAGACGTCGTGCTGCTTCGACCAGACGTCAACGCCGCCCTCGCACACGGCGTGAAGCTGTCGAACATCCCAGACCAGCCGCCCCTTGTAATCGCCCCCGGCAAGCTGGAGGAACGTGGTGTTCAACCCCACGATTCCGATGTGCCGCTCACCAATCTGTATGGTTGCTGAGAAGTCCCCGGGCAGGACGCCGATCTTCACATCGCCGAGCCGATGCGGAGCCTTCTCCCACCACTCGCTATAGGCCGCGAAGGCATCGTTGATCACGCGGCGATACGGGCCTGCCGGCTTATCCCAGAACTTTTCTTCAATGCGACCAAAGCCGTCTTTATCGAGTAAGACATCTATGGCCGCGTTGTCTTCGTTTGGATCGGGGCGGTAGAGATCGTGATTGCCAGGCACGGCCAGCAGCACGGCGTCTCCCGACCCGAGCTCGCGAAGCTTCTCCCACAGGGGATCGAGAACCTCGGCCTGCATCTTCTCGAACTGGGCCGACTCGCCCGACTGTACGAGGTCGCCCGTGAAGAGCACGGCGTCCCACGGCCCACACTTCTCATGCAGCGATGCGAGACTGTCGAGGAACGGTTCCCGCAGCGTAGGCCACAGGCAGTCCTGCCCCTTCAGCCCGTAGTGGAAGTCGGTGAGGTGCAGCCAGGAGAAGGAATTCGGGGGCATGGCTGGGTACCGAATTGAAGTCATTGGAGGGTCGGAACCGATGTAATCCGCTGACCATCTACATTTTACCTTCGCGACAGGCGTCCGTCACTCCCCCGCCGCCGCCGGTCGAGGCATGCCTCGACCCTACGGGTTCGCAGCGGTCGACGGCTCGGGGGACGGCTCCGCCGCTTCCGCCTCCTGGCTCCGCCACAGCTCGCGGAAGCGGCCGCCGGGGCGGGCCAGGAGCGAGGCCCAGTCGCCCGACTCCACCAGGCGGCCGCCCTCCATCACGTGGATGGCGTCGGCGCCGCGCACGCTGG
The DNA here is from genome assembly GCA_036389795.1 of Longimicrobium sp. Classification (NCBI taxonomy): domain Bacteria; kingdom Pseudomonadati; phylum Gemmatimonadota; class Longimicrobiia; order Longimicrobiales; family Longimicrobiaceae; genus Longimicrobium; species Longimicrobium sp. The sequence continues at coordinate 5,143 of DASVWD010000006.1, read as the reverse complement.
AGAGGCGGTGGGTGATCAGCAGGATCGTCACCCGGCCGTGCAGCGCGGCGATGGCGTCGCGGATCCGCCGCTCGTTCCCGGTGTCGAGCGCGCTGGTGGCCTCGTCCAGGATCAGCAGCGCCGGGCGGCGCAGCAGCGCGCGGGCCAGCGCCAGCCGCTGCCGCTCGCCGCCGGAGAGGCGCAGCCCCCGGTCGCCCACCACCGTCTCCAGCCCCCCGGGCAGCGCCCGCACGAACTCCTCCGCCGCGGCCGCCCGCAGCGCCTCCCACACCTCGGCCTCCGTGGCCTCCGGCCGCGCCCAGCGCAGGTTGGCCAGCACCGTGTCGTGGAAGAGCACCGTCTCCTGCGCCACGTACCCGATCCCCTCGCGCCAGCCGCGCAGCCACTCCTCGTCCAGTTCGCGCCCGTCCACCACGATCCGCCCGGCGCGCGGGCGCACCAGCCCCATCACCAGGTCGGCCACCGTGGTCTTCCCCGACCCCGAGGGGCCCACCACGCCCGTCGTCCGCCGCGCCTCGACCCACAGGTCCAGCCCCGAGACGGCGTCGCGCCCGGTCTCCGGGTAGGCGAAGGAGACGCCCTCGAAGCGCACCCCCTCGGCCAGCGCGTGCACCGGCGCCGTGGGCGAGAGCCGCTCGCGCTCTGCCTCCAGCGCGTCCAGGCGGGCGCGCAGGTTGGCCCACGCCGGCAGGTCGTGCAGCACCATCTGGTGGACCTGTTGCAGGTTCTGCAGCCGCGGCACCAGCCGGGCGAAGAGGAAGATCAGCAGGATCGCCACCGCGCCGCGCAGTCCCAGCCCCTCCACCGCCACGAAGGTGACCGCCGCCAGCATCGCCACCGAGCCGGCGGTGGAGAGGGCGCGGGTGTCGGCGTAGACGCGCACCGCCCGCACGTAGTGGCCGGCCGCCTCGCCCGCGGCGGCGGAGAAGATCGCCACCGTGCGCTCCTCGGCGCCGTAGCTCTTCACCGCCTTCATCCCCTGCAGGTGCTCGGTGGCGGCCGAGACCACCTCGCCCATCGCGTCCGTCACCCCCTCGCCCGCGGAGCGCGCGCGCCGCCCCTGGCTCCTCAGCAGCACGATCAGCGCGCCCCCGCAGGCGAGCGCCGCCAGGCTGGCGCCGGCCGAGACGCGCAGCGCCAGCGCCAGGTAGACCAGCGCCACCAGCGCGTTGACCACGCCGTTCAGCAGGTGCGCGGCGGCGGTGGCGGCGCGGTCGGCCTCGGTGGTGAGCGCCTGCACCAGGTCGGACGAGCGCACGCGGGTGAAGTGCAGCCAGCGCGCGGCCGAGATCGCCGCGTACAGCCGGCGCCGCAGCCCGAGCGCCACGTCGGACTGCACCCGCCAGGCGGCGAGCGTCTGCCCGCGCTGCACCGCCGCCTGCGCCGCCATCACCCCCACGTACAGCAGGAGCACGGCGCCGAGCGTCGGCCGCGCGCCGGCGGCGCCGAAGAGGTCGCGCACCACCCCGCCCAGCCGGCCCACGGAGCCGGCGGGGACGGCCACGCCCACCGTCCCCAGCAGCTCCACCAGCACCAGCACGCCCGCCGCCTCGCAGGCGGAGACGGCCAGCGAGAGCCCGAGCGCCGCGGCGATGCGGCGGGGCATCATCCGCCACACCTCGCCCGCGAAGGCGGGGAGCGTGGCCAGCGGGCGCGGCGGGGCCGTCACCATCGTGCTCATCGCCCGACGGCGCGGCGGCCGTAGCGCAGCGCCAGGCGCAGCGGCCGCAGCACGCGGTAGAGGGGGAAGAGCGCATCGGGGAGCGGGCGCCACTCCCAGTCCTCGGGCGAGGGGAGGGTGAGCCAGCGCCAGGCGTAGCGCGCGCGGTCGGTCGGGCGATCCCGCAGGCGCAGGTTGTAGACGAGGTTCGCGGCCGTCTCCTCCCCTTCCACTTCCACCGCCGTCGGCGCGAACATCCGCCGCTCCGACTCCTCCACCAGCGCCGCGATCCCCGCGTCCCCCTCGATCTCCGCGACGGCGGCGGGCGGCACCGGCGCGTCCAGCAGCCCGCGCGCGAGGGCGAGGCCGAGCAGGACGGTGCGCCGCGCGTGGAGCTCCCCGGCGCGGTCGAGGACGGCGGCGGCGTCGGCCGATCCGCCCCGCAGCAGCCCGGCGACGGCCGACACCCACTCCAGCCGGTTCCAGCGGTGCTTGCCGCCGTGGACGCAGGCGACCAGGAGCGCGTCGTCCGGGCACGGCGCGGGGACCTCGCCGCCGCCCAGGGGGACGGGGCGGGCGCGGCGCATCAGCTCCGCCGTCTCCAGCGGCACCCCGAAGCGCCGGGAGTGGACGCGGCAGTGCAGCTCCACCAGCGCCCGGGTCCGGCGGTGGAGGAGCTGGTAGTCGCCGTCGACGCGGCGGAAGGCGGCGTCCTGCGCGGGCGAGAGCCGCTTCACCGGGTCGTATCCTTCGCCGGCGAGAACGGCGAGCGCGCGGGGGGCGTCGTCCGGGCGGACCAGCAGGTCGAGGTCGGTGAAGCGGCGCAGCGAGAGGTCGCCGTACGCCTGCACGGCGAGCGCGGGGCCCTTGTACGCCAGCGCCGCGACGCCCGCGCCCGAGAGCGCGTCCAGCAGCCGCCTGAGCTCCCCGGCGAGCGCGAGCGCGCGGCGCGCCTGCTCGCGGAAGCGCGCGCGCAGGGCGGACGCCGCGGCCTCGGGAGCGGCGACCGGGCCCGCGACCAGGTGGCGGTGGAGGAAGGCGACCAGCCCGTGCCGCTCCGCCAGCGCGACCAGCTCTTCCCAGTCGAGGTCCTCCGACGCGAGCGCACGAACGCGCGCCGCGCCGCCCGGGGAGAGGGCGACGCGGGCGCAGTGGAGGAGCAGCTCGTGCTCGGGCGGGCGCCGCCCCGCGCCCGGCGGACGGGCGGGCGCGGCGGGCAGGCTGGCGCCGGGCGCGGCGCTCACCGGGCCAGCTCCCGGCTCAGGCCGGCCACCCGCTCCACGGCCGAGTGCGGGGTGGGGAAGAGGCCGGGGAAGAGCGCGGCCAGCTCGGCGGCGACCTGGGCCACGGTGCGGGTGCCGTCCATGCGCAGGAGCGCCTCGCGCTCCACCTCGCCGTCTACGCCGAGACGGGGGACGTGGTCCGGCATCCCCCGGCGCAGGCGCTCGAGCGAGGGGAGGGCGCTCCGCAGCGTGGACGACTCGAAGCGCGCCTTCTCGGCGCCGCCGGGGGCGGTGACGCGCGTGCTCCACGTCCACACGTGGTCGTCCGCCGCGGGGACGGCGCGCAGGTGCACCCGCACCCGGTCGCCCGGCGCGAGCGGCACCGGCTCGGGCCAGGGGAAGTACGCCTGCCCGTACAGCGCCGGCGGGGCGCCGGGCGCGTTGCTGAAGCCGACGCCCGGCGCCAGCTCGGCGTCGAACCAGGCGGCGATCCCGTGGCCGGTCCCCGCGCGCGCCGCCTCCCACTCCAGCGCGCGGTCCAGCGGCGCCGCCTCGGGGTCGCGGTAGTCGATCGCCGCCCACTCGGCAGGCTCCGTCAGGAGCATCTCCGGCTCCAGGCGCGCCTTGTGCCAGACGTCCGCCGCCGAGCGCCGCGCCGCCGCCATGTCGAAGCCGAACGCCTCCTCGTCGCTCGGGGCCACGAAGTGCGCCCAGAGGCCGGGCGCCTCCACCACCGAAGCGTGGACGCGGTCGCAGAGCGGGATCAGCGCCCCGTCGGCGCGCAGGAAGCGGCGCCCCGCGTCGGCCAGGTCGGCGAAGTGCCGGCCGAAGGGAGGCAGCACCCCGCGCAGGTCGCTCACGATCACGTCGGCGGGCTCGGGGAGCTCCACCGCGCGCGAGGTGGCCTGGAAGAACTCGATGCGGTCGGCCACCCCGTTCGCCGCCGCCACCTCGCGCGCCACGCGCACCACGTCGGAGGGGTCGACCGCGTACACCTTCCGCGCCCCCAGCCGGCACGCCAGGCAGGCGAAGATCCCCGTCCCGGTGCCGATGTCGAGGACGACGGAGCCGGGGCGCACCGTGGCCCGCAGCGCCGCCTCGTACGCGGCCATGCGCACCCGGTCCGACACCATCCGCCCGTAGGCGGAGACGGAGTACGGCGCCACGCTCAGGCCGCGCTCCGCGAGAGGGCGTCCACGTCGGCCTGCACCACGCGGACCAGGTCGGGAAGACGGTCGGGGGAGGCGTGCGGCACCAGCCGGCGCACGGGGACGGCGCGCACCAGGCGCGAGAGCGCCTCGAACTCGCGGCGGCGCATCTCGGCGTCCAGCAGCGCGCCGCCGCTGGTGTGGGCGACCAGCTCCACCAGCGCCGCGGCGGGCGCGACCGCCTCCACGCGCGGGCCGGCCTCGTCGCGCGCGCCCAGCAGGTAGACGGCGGCCAGGGGGAGCGGGGCGGGGGGGAAGGCGCCGGAGACGTCCAGGTAGCGCTTCTCCCAGTTCGGCGTGAGCAGGGGCAGCGCCTCGCGCGAGCCGAAGAGAGCGGCGGCCGAGTCGTCCCAGAGCCGCACGCGCGGGAAGCCGGGGCGGGCCAGGAAGCCGCCGCCGCGCTCGTCCAGCGCCGCCAGGTCGTCGGCCAGCACCGCGTGCCCCGCGCGCGCGAACGCCGCCGCCGCGGTGGACTTCCCGGCCCCGGCCGCCCCGGCGAGCGCCACGGCGCGCCCGCCCACGGCGGCCACGCTGGCGTGCAGCGCCAGGACGCCGCGCAAGCGCAGGAGGAAGCCCAGCACGGGGCCCAGCAGGTACGTCGCGGCGTCCTCCAGCGTGGAACTGTCCGTCCAGTCGGCCCACATCTCGGTGCCGGCGCGGTCCAGCAGGAAGCGGGTGCCGTCGGGGTAGACGAGGAGGAACCAGCCGCCCTCCAGCAGGCGCACCCGCGGCCCGGGGCGGCGCGGGTCGCGGTTGCGCGCCGCCGGGAGCCATTCCGCGCCCGCCGCCGCGGCGGCCGGGAGCCACTCCGGCATCCGGCGCAGGCGCACGCGAACGTCCGCCTCCCCCGCGGCGGGGGAGGCGGAGAGGCCGGGGAGCGGCTCCTCGCAGAGGAGCGCCACCCCGCAGGCGGTCTGGACCAGGGGGACCTGCGGCATGCGGGAGCGCGGCGGTGCGCCGGCCGGGCGCCGGCGCCCGCCGCTCAGGTCTTCAGGTTGTTCTGACCCTGAGTGGAGTCGTTCTTGTTCGTGTTGAGGTTGACGCTCATCAGG
>DASVWD010000005.1 GCA_036389795.1 Longimicrobium sp. | reverse complement strand
GACGGCGGGGAGCAGCCTCTTCACTCAGGACGGAGCACAACACACTCAGTCCATCAACCATCCGAACCGCCGTATACGGACCCGTACGTACGGTGGTGGGGGAGGGGGTGCCGGGAGACCGGCCCCCCTATCCCGATTCGTCGGGAGATACCACATCGTGACCGTCCGCGGGCCGCGCCGACACCTGCGCTCGCCATCTTCCTCCCGCGACCCGAGACCGAGACTTCGAGGAGGAAGACCGATGCCGATCGACGAGCCCCGCGCCGCCGCGGATGAGCGTGCCGAAGAGGTTTCGCCGCTGCCGCTGCCGCCGGTGGTGGACACCCCCGCCGTGGTGCTGCTGGGGATGCTGTGCGGGGGCGGGCGGCCCCTGGTGCTGGACGCCTCGGCCGTGCGCGAGGTGGAGCCCACGGCCGAGCCGCTGCTGGAGGCGCTCCTGCGCGCCACCCGCCACGCCGGCCTCCCGGCGCGCATCGAGGGCGCCGGCCCCGCGCTCTGCCGCGCGCTCGAGGGCCGCCCCCTGGCCGCCTTCCTCGCCGCCGCGCCGCCCGCCGACGAGCAGCTCTTCGTCTGCCCCGACCGCGACGCGCCGGGCTTCCAGCCGAGCCTGCGGTAGCGGGTGTGCTTCTGGCTTTCGTTGCGATCTGGCTGTTGAAGCCTCGCGGGGGTTTGCGAGGCTTTCCGTAGTTCCAGCCGCGGGTTTACCCGCATTTCCTGAACGAGGGAAGGGCAGGGGAGACCGAATCTCCGCCTGCCCTTCGTCATTCTCGCCCGATCCCGTCCTTCGGGAGTTCCGCCCTACCGCGCCACCAGGTTCCCCAGCACCAGGTAGCAGAGCGCGGAGATGGAGAACGCGGCGGGGATGGTGAGGACCCACGCCCACACGATCCGCCCCGCCACCCCCCAGCGCACCGCCGACCAGCGCCGCGTGGCTCCCACCCCCACGATGGAGCCGGTGATGGTGTGCGTGGTGGAGACGGGGATGCCGAACCTGGTCGCCAGCAGGATGCTGAGCGCCCCGCCCGTCTCCGCGCAGAAGCCGCCCACCGGGCGCAGCCGCGTGATGCGCGTGCCCATGGTGTGCACGATGCGCCACCCGCCGAAGAGCGTCCCCAGCGCGATCATGGTGTAGGCGCCCAGCTCCACCCACAGCGGGATGTGGTCCGCGTTCGGCAGGTGGTTGGTCGACACCAGCAGCCCCACGATGATCCCCATGGTCTTCTGCGCGTCGTTGCCGCCGTGCGACATCGAGAACAGCGCCGAGCTGGCGAGCTGCGCCACGCGGAAGACGCGGTCCACCCGCGTCGGCGAGGTGCGCTGGAAGATCCAGTAGACCGCCACCATCAGGCCGAACCCCAGGATCATCCCGATGATCGGGGAGAGGAAGATGAACAGGATGGTCTTGGTCCACCCGCTGGGGATGATCGCCGCCCACCCCGCCTTGGCCACCGCCGCCCCCGCGTAGCCGCCCAGGAGCGCGTGGCTCGAGCTGCTGGGGAGGCCGAACCACCAGGTGATCAGGTTCCAGACGATCGCGCCCAGGAGGCCCCCCAGGATCACGCTGGGGGTGACCACGTCCACGTCGATCATCCCCTTGCCCACGGTCTTGGCCACCGCGGTCCCCACCACGAACAGCGCCGCGAAGTTGAAGGTGGCCGCCCACAGCACCGCCTTGAAGGGGGAGAGCACGCGCGTGCCCACCACCGTGGCGATGGAGTTGGCCGAGTCGTGGAAGCCGTTCACGAAGTCGAACGCGAACGCCACCGCGATGATCAGGACGACGTAGGTGTCCACGGGAAGGTCAGGAGTTCTTGAGGGCGATGCTCTCGATGACGTTCCAGGCGTCGTCGCAGAGGTCCACGGCGTCCTCCAGCTTGTCGAACAGCTCCTTCCACTTGATCACCTCGATCGCGTCGGCGCCGTCGTCGAACAGCCGGCCGACCGCGTTGTGGTAGATGGCGTCGCCCTCCTCCTCCAGCTTCTTCAGCCGCCCGGTCTCCTGCAGGATCAGCTTGGGCTTCTTCAGGTTCGCCACCGAGGTGGCCAGCGTGGCCGCCCCGCGGCGCAGCACGTCGGCCAGCTGGGCCGCCTCGGGGCGGAACTCGCGCAGGCGGAACATCTGCGCCCGGCGCGCCACCCCGTCCACCACGTCGATCACGTCGTCCAGGCGCGAGGCCAGCAGGTGGATGTCCTCGCGGTCGAGCGGCGTCACGAAGCTCTTGTCGATGCGCACGATCAGGTCGTGCGTCAGCTCGTCGGCCTCGTGCTCGATGTCCTTGATCTTCTGCACCAGCTCCTGGAGCCGGTCGGGGTTGGCGAAGAGCTGCGCCAGGAGCTCCGCCGCCGCCGACAGCCGCTGCGCCAGGCCTTCGAAGAGGGGGAAGAACTTCTCGTCGCGCGGGATCAGGCGCACGGTGACACCTCCGTCCAGGGGCGGGTTTGTAACGTACTCGCCGGCCTCGGGCGCGTGGGCCGGGTCCGCGCCGGGCGACCGCAACGGGGGCCCGGGCCGCCGGAAAGCGCGCCAAAGCTACGCGTGCGCGCCCCCGGCGGAAAGGGTTCCGTCGCCGCGGAGACGCGCCGGTGGGCGGATCGTTACAAACATGTGACAGGGAGGGCGCGCTGGGCGTGACCGCGGGGACCGAGCTTCGAGGCGTTCCGGATGGAAGCGCATTCCTCTCTTCGAAACGAGAGCGAACCCGATGCAGAAGCTCTGGCCCGGCGCCCTGTCGCTCGTCTTCCTCGCCGCCGCGTGCGGGGGCGGCGAGAGCGAGGGGGCCACCCCGGGCGCGATGAAGAACTCGCCGGCGGTCCCGGGCGGCGCCGTCACGCTCACCGGTGCGGGCGCCACCTTCCCGTATCCGATCTACTCGAAGTGGTTCGACGCGTACGGCCGGGAGCACCCGGGCGTGCGGGTCAACTACCAGTCGCAGGGCTCGGGCGCCGGCATCCGCCAGGTGACCGAGGGCACGGTGGACTTCGGGGCCTCCGACGCGCCGATGACCGACGAGGAGCTGGCGAAGAAGCCCGACGTGCTGCACGTCCCCACCGTGCTGGGCTCGGTGGCGGTGGCGTACAACCTCCCCGGGCTCCGGCAGCCGCTGCGGCTGGACGGGCCCACCCTGGCCGCCCTCTACCAGGGCCGGGTGAAGAAGTGGAACGACCCGCGCCTGGCCCGGCTCAACCCCGGCGTGGCGCTCCCCGACGAGGACGTCCTCCCCGTCTACCGCACCGACGGCAGCGGCACCACCTACGTCTTCACCGACTACCTGGCCGCCGTCTCCCCCGACTGGCAGCAGGGGGTGGGGAAGGGGAAGAGCGTGCGCTGGCTGGCGGGGCTCGGCGCCAAGGGGAACGAGGGCGTCACCGGCCAGGTGAAGAACACGCCCGGCGCCGTGGGCTACGTGGAGCTGGCCTACGCGCAGCAGAACGGCCTCCCCACGGCCGCTATCCGCAACCAGGCGGGGCGGTTCGTCGCCCCCTCGGTCGAGGGCACCACGGCGGCCGCCGGCGAGCTGGGGCCGCGGCTGCAGCAGCACCCCGACTTCCGCCTGTCGATCGTGAACGCGGCCGGGGCCGGAGCCTACCCGATCTCGTCGTTCACGTACCTGCTGGTCCCGCGGCACATCGAGGACTGCGGCAAGGCGCGCCCGCTGGTGGAGCTGGTGCGCTGGGCGCTCACCGAGGGCGGCGCGATGGCCACCGAGCTGCACTACGCGCCGCTCCCCGAGGCGCTGCGCGGCCCCGTGCTGCAGAAGCTCGGCACCGTCACCTGCGGCGCCCAGCGCCAGCCGGTTTAACCACGAGTGCGAGAGTGCGAAGTGCGCAAGTGCGAGAGTGAACTTCGAGCGCGCGTGCTGGGGCCGCGCCGAG
>DASVWD010000004.1 GCA_036389795.1 Longimicrobium sp. | reverse complement strand
TGTCCCTCCGCTGCGCTCCGGGCCGGGCTGCGCGCGCGGTAGGGCACGATACGACCGTGCCCAACCGCGCCGGGCCACCGCCGCGACGAAACCCCGTGTCGCGGCGGCGTCCCGGCCCTGTCGGGCGCGCATCCCTCACGCGGAACGGCGGGGGACAGGGAACAGGTTACAGGGGACAGCCGACGAAACCCGTCGTATCGGCAAACCGCTGCATCGCGCGCTCGCCACGAGCGCAGCGAGGAAGTTCCCTCTCCCGCGCAGCGGGGGAGGGACAGGCGCCTCAGGCGCCAGGGAGGGGGCTCCCCGCCGGCGCCCGCGACCGGATCGGCCCGAAGACGAGAAGGCCCCGGAGCTCGCATCGAGCCCGGGGCCGTTCCGCACTTCGCACGATCCCGCTACAGCTCCCGCTCGTACACCCGGTACGTCTTGTACACGTACGCGCCGATGTTCTCCATCGCCCGGCGCATGCGGTGGTTGTCCTCCAGGATCCACGACCCCTCGGCGCTGGTGTAGCCCTTGTCGCGGCCCACCACGAAGGCGCGCAGGTAGAGCGCCGCGCCGATCCCCAGGTCCTGGTACGCGGGCTTGAGCCCCAGCGTGAGCAGCCGCGCCACTTTGATCTTCCGCTTGTGCCAGAGGAACTTGACGAGGCCGAAGGGGAAGAGCCGCCCGCTGGGCAGGTGCCGGATCGCCCGGTTCAGGTCGGGGAGCACCAGCAGGAAGCCGATCGGCTCGCCGGCCGTCGTCTCGGCGATCACCACCAGGTCGGGGTCCACCACCGGCCGGAAGTCCTTCGCCATCTTCTCGAACTCGGCGTCGGTGAAGGGGACGAACCCCCAGTTGCGCGCCCACGCCGAGTTGTAGATCTCCTGGATCCGGGCGATCTCCGCCTTGAAGTGCTTGAGCTCCACGGAGCGGATCCGCCACCCCTCGCGCCTGGCCGCCCGCTCCACCCCCTTGACCAGGGTCTCGGGCGGGTTGTTGTGCGGGAGCCAGTACGCCACCAGGTCCTTGGCCTTGGTGAGCCCCGCCCCCTCCATCAGCGCCCCGTAGTACGGCGGGTTGTGCCCCATCATGAAGGTGGGCGGCGTGTCGAAGCCGTCGATCAGGAACCCGGGCGAGACCAGCTCGTCGTTGGTGGAGAGGTTGAAGGGGCCGCGCATCACCTCCATCCCCCGCTCCTTCAGCCACGCCGAGGCCGCGTCCAGGAGCGCGTCCGCCACCGCCTGGTCGTCCACGCACTCGAAGAGGCCGAAGAAGCCGATTTTGTCGCCGTGGAACTCGTTGTAGCGGCGGTTGACGACCGCGGCGATGCGGCCCACGGCCTTCCCCGACCGCTCGGCCAGGAAGAAGGCGACCTCGGCGTGCTGGTGGAAGGGGTGCTTGCCGGAGAGGAGCGGCGCGAGCGACACCCGGAGCGGGGGGACCCAGTTCGGGTCGCCCGCGTTCAGCTGCCAGGAGAGCTCCGCGAACGCCTTCGGCACCCGGCCGGGGGCGAAGCGGCGGAGGCTCACCCCCCGGGGCTCAGCGGACGCCGAGGTGGCGGCCGACGCGGGCGAAGGCGTCAAGGACCCTGTCGAGCTGGTCGGTGGTGTGGGTGGCCATCACCGAGGTGCGCAGCCGGCACGCGTTCTCGGGGACGGCGGGGGGGAGCACCGGGTTGGTGAAGACGCCGGCGTCGAAGAGCGCCTTCCAGAACATGAAGGTGTGCTCGATGTCGCCCGTGGTCACGGGGACGATCGGCGTCTCGCTGGTGCCGGTGTCGAAGCCCAGCGCCTGCAGCCCGCCGCGCAGGTACTCGGCGTTCTCCCACAGGCGCTCGCGGCGCTCGGGCTCCTTCTCCATCACGTCCAGGCACGCCAGCACCGTGGCCACCGCCGAGGGCGGCATGCTGGCGCTGAAGATCAGCGCCCGCGCGTGGTGCTTCAGGTAGTGGATCACCTCCTCGGGCCCCGCCACCGCCCCGCCGATGGAGGCGAAGCTCTTGGAGAAGGTGGCCATGGTGAGGTCCACCCGCCCCTGCAGCCCGAAGTGCTCGGCGGTGCCGCCGCCGCCGGGCCCCAGGACGCCGACCGAGTGCGCGTCGTCCACCAGGAGCCGCGCGCCGAACTCCTCGCAGAGGTCCACCACCGTCGGCAGGTCGACGATGTTCCCCTCCATGGAGAACACGCCGTCGGTGGCCACCAGGATCCCGGAGGCGTCGGCGTTCCTCTCCAGCGCGCGGCGCAGCGCCGCCGTGTCGCCGTGGGCGTAGCGCACCAGCTCGCCGCTGGCCAGCATGGCGCCGTCCAGGAGCGAGGCGTGGTTCAGCCGGTCGTGCAGCACCACGGTGCCGCGGGTGGCCAGCGCGCTGATCACCCCCAGGTTGGTGTGGTAGCCGGTGCTGAACACCAGCGCGGCCTCCGAGCCCATCAGGGCGGCCAGGCGGCGCTCCAGCTCCTCGTGCAGGTCCAGGGTGCCGTTCAGGAAGCGGCTCCCGGTGCACCCGGTGCCGTAGCGGTAGAGCGCGTCGCGCGCCCGCTCCAGGACGTAGGGGTGGTGGGTGAGGCCCAGGTAGTTGTTGGACCCCACCATGATCTTGCGCTCGCCGCGGATCACCACCTCGGTGTCCTCCGAGCTCTCGATCGGCTGGAAGTACGGGTAGAGGCCGCGCTCCATCATCTCGCGGGCGGCCGTGTAGCGGCCGCACTTCGCGAAGATGTCGCCGGCCCTCCGCGCCGTCTGCTGCTCGACAATCGACATCAAAGCCATCCCTCGGTTCGGTACCACCGCGCCGTCTCGGCCGTCCCCTCCGCCAGCGGCGTGGGGTCGGGGAGCAGCGCCTCCGTGCCCGCCAGGTCGCACACCCACGCCTCGGCCAGCATCTCCTCCGCCTTCTCGCGGCTGAACACCCCCCCGCCGCCCAGGAGCCCGCCGAAGCGCTCGGCGAGCGACCCCGCCGCGCGCAGCACGGCGGCCGGGACGGGGATGCGCACGGGCTTCTTCCCCAGCGCCCGGCCGATCTCGGCCACCAGCGCCGCCATGGTGTGCTCCACCGGCTCGGCCACCGCGTAGGTGCCCGGCGGATGGTCGGCCGCGCGCGCGAGCGCCGCCGCCAGGTCGCGCACGTACACCAGGTGCACGCGCCGCTCGCGCCCCGCGGGGAGCGTGGCGAGCGAGCGCCGGGCCAGGCGGTAGACGGGGAGGAAGGCGCGGTCGCCGGGGCCGTAGACGGCGGGCGCGCGCACGATCACGAGCTCCACCCCCGCGTCGGCCGCCGCCCGCGCCGCCTCCTCGCCCTCCAGCTTGGTGCGCCCGTACGCCGTGAGCGGGGCCGGCGGGTCGTCCATGCGGCGGGGCCGGCCGTCCCGGGCCGGGCCGCAGGCGGCGTAGGAGCTCAGGTACACCAGCCGGCGCGGCCGGGGGTCGGCGGCCAGCACTCCCCAGGCCACGTTGCGGGTGCCCTCGGCGTTCACGCGCCGGAAGGCGTCCTCGCTGGGCGCGGTGGTGGCCGCGGCCAGGTGGAACACCGTGTCGGCGCCCTCGGCCGCGGCGGCGAGCTCGCGCACCGAGCCGAGCGTGCCGGGGACCAGCTCGGCGCCCATGGCGCGCAGCCGCTTCGTCTCGCTGGTGGGGCGCACCAGGGCGCGCACGTGCCACCCGTCCGCCGCCAGCCGCTCGGCCAGGTGGCCGCCGACGAAGCCGGTGGCCCCGGTGATCAGTGCGGTTCGGCGCATGAGCGGCAGGAAGATGCGGCCCGTGTCACGAAAACGCAACGCTGGACACACCCGGCGGGGGCGTCGCGCGCCGCGAATAACAAAAGAGGACCGGGCCTTCCCGCCCAGATCCTCGCGCTTGGGCGCCGTCCGTCCGGCGGCCGCGTCCACGGAAGTCGTTTGAACGGCCGCAAAGCTAGCCCCGGAGCCGCTTTGTGTCAACCCGCACACCGTTCACGCGAGCTTCCGAAACGATGGTTTCCAGCAAACACGGGGGATTCCGGCGCGGGAATCTCTCCGGATCGAGACCCGGAAACCGCATGTTTCACACGGAGTCGACGGAGAACGTCATGTCGTTCTCCGTCGACTCCGTTTCCTCCGTGTGAGGCCTTGTCGTCATACCGGATTCCAGGAACCAGTGTGCGATCCGGTCCTTTCGCGAACCATGTCATTCCGAGCGGCGCCGCAGCACCGATCCGGATTTCACACCTCAGCTGGGCGGCGCCCGAGGAATCTACTCACCCCGCCCGGACGCTGGCTCCCTGCATCGGTCCGGCCTCCTGCCGGCCGCGGGTAGATTCCTCGGGAGCCCGGCCGACTTCGGTGGCGAACGCGAGACTAGCGCATCGGGCTCCACTCGGAACGACGGCTTCCCAATGCACAGCGAATCTCGAAGGACGGTATCAGACCCGGTTGGCGCGGAGCTGGTCGAGCGGGTAGTGGGTGCCGCGCCACTCGATGCCGCGGTGGACGAGCGCGTAGAGGGTGGCGTTCCAGGTGACGTAGACGAACAGCAGGCTGGCGACGGGCCAGAAGACGCCGTACCACATGGGCACCTTCTGCTGGCGCGCCAGCCCCGCGAACAGGAAGAGCATGAAGCCGACGGCGAGCGCGTAGAGGGCGCGCGTGGCCCCGCCGGTGGCGAAGACGGCGATCCACGGCCAGACGAAGAACACGAGCTGCGTCACCGTGGCCAGCAGCACCAGCGAGATGCGGTAGTCCACCCCCGCGAAGCCGTTCTTGCGCAGCCCCAGCACCGCCTCGCGCACGCCGTGGTACCACTCCACCGAGATCGCGTCGGCGCCGATCACCAGGTCCTGCCGGAAGCCGTGCTTCTTCACCAGCTTCCCCAGCTTCATGTCGTCGTCGGGCCGCATGGCGATGGCGCGGTGGGTGCCGATGGCGCGGTAGACCTCGGCGCGCACCAGGTTGAAGGCGCCCACGCCCACGAAGTGCCTGCTCCTGGGGTCCCGCGCCTTCCACGGCCGGGTGAAGAGCACGAAGTTCAGCCCGAAGACGATGCCGAAGGTCTTCAGCACCCAGCCGGGCATGTCCACGCGCGGCCCCATGGTCACGTGGTCGAAGCCGCCGCGCACCACGTGCGCCGCCGCGCGCCGCACGGTGCCGGGCGCCATCACCACGTCGGCGTCGGTGAAGAGGAGCAGCTCGCCGGCGGCGGCCTCGGCGCCCAGCCAGAGCGCGTGGTTCTTCCCCAGCCACCCCGGCGGCAGCTCGGTGACGTGCACCACGCGCAGGGCCGGGTCCTCGGCCGCCATGCGGTCCAGGATCGCCCCCGTGGCGTCCTCCGAGCGGTCCTCCACCACGATCACCTCGGTGCGCGGCCCGCGCTGGGCGAGCACCGAGCGCAGCGCCCGCTCCACGCCCCGCTCCTCGTTGCGCGCGGGGACGATGACGGAGACCGCCGGCATCTCGTCGTCGCCGAGCGGCGCCACGTCGCGCAGGAAGACGAGCCTCCGCCCGCCCGCGATCACCTCCACGGCGACGGCGAGGAAGAAGAGGACCGTCGCCGCGCCCAGCCAGAAGAGCACCTGCCCCATGTCGATCCGTCCGCGGGTTGATACGAGTCGAACGCGTGAGTCTAGCGCGCGCGCCCGGACGATGCTACCGATAACGGCGTGCAGGTGCAGTCCCCTCGCAGCCCCACCCGCTTCCGAGAGGAGGAGACCGTGGCCGACATCGACGTCGAGCGCAGGCCGCGCAGCCCGCTCGTGTGGATCCTGCTGTTGCTGCTGCTCCTGGCGCTCGGGTACCTGGCGTGGACGTTCCTACGCGGGGGCGGCGCGGTCGACCCCGCCCCCGCGGTGGAGGTGGACACGGCGACGCCGTAGGGAAGCGCGAGAGTGCGAAGTGCGAAAGTGCGAAAGTGAAACGGCGGCTCGTCGCGGCGGGCGAATCGCGGAGGGAAACCGCTCGTCGCGCCGGCACCGTGAAGTGAGATGACCGACCACTTTCGCACTTTCGCACTCACGCACTTTCGCACTTCCGCAGTTCCGCGCTTTCGCTTATGTTTCCGCCATGCGCGGACCCCTCGCGGTCCGGCCGGTGGGCGGCGTGCGGGGGCTCCGTGCGCCGCGTCGTTCTTCCGGCCTGGCCTGGCAAGCCCATAGGAGCACTGGATGGCGAAGACGGAAGCGTTCGAGATGGAAGGGGTGGTCACCGAGGTCCTCCCCGACCGCAACTACCGCGTGAAGCTCGACAACGGCCACGAAGTGCTGGCCTACGCGGCGGGGCGGATGTCGAAGTTCAACATCCGCGTGCTGGAGGGCGACCGCGTGAAGCTCGAGATGTCGCCCTACGACCTCTCGCGCGGCCGCATTACCTATCGTCATAAGTAGGACCTCCGCGAGCGGGCGCGCGCCCGGCGCGCCCCTTCCGGCGTTCCAATCCTGCCACGAAACGATGCAGCGGAACGGCGCTGTCGCCGTTGCGCCGCACCTGCTTCTCCCCACCAGAGGCGCGCCCGCCCCACTCCCTCCGCCCCGCCCGGGCGCGGTTTCGCGACGCGCGCGGCGGGAAGAATTTTTTAGCATCGAAGATAAGCTCTTCGACGTCTTAAACTTCAGCCGAACTGCGGCCTGGGGCGCGGCTTTTCGGGCCGAACCGCGCCGGGCGCGGGAACGATCCGTGCAGTCGTCTCCCCCTCCCGATGTACCCTCCCTTCCACCCTCTACACGGGACCCAGGGTTAGCAACATGACACGCTCGAGCGGGACGGTGAAGTGGTTCTCCGCGGAGAAAGGGTACGGCTTCATCCGCAAGGAGGACGGCTCCGACGTATTCGTGCACCACAGCGGGATTTCCGGATCTGGCTTCAAGACGCTGAACGAAGGCGAGCGTGTTGAGTTCGAGATCATCCAGGAGCCCAAGGGCCTGAAGGCGTACAACGTGGTGCGCCTGGACGCGCCCGAAGACGCCGAGCGGCAGCCCGAGTTCAGCGGCCCGCCGGCGGGCGGCTACGGCGGCCGCCCGGAGGGGGGCTACGGGCGCGGCGGTGAGGGCGGCGGCTTCGGCCGCGGCGAGGGCGGCTACAGCCGCAGCGGCGGCGGGTACGGCGGCGGCTACGGCGGAGGAGGCGGCGGCTACGGTGGAGGCGGCGGGCGCGGCGGCGGCTACGGCGAGCGCGGCTACGAGAACCGCGGCGGGGGCCGCCGGGACGACCCCGGCCGGCGCGGCGGCGGCCGCCGCGACGACTCCGACTCCGACCGCGACCGCGGTCGCGGCCGCGGCTGGGACGAGTAAGCGGCAGGCTTCCGCCGCCTTCGCGCCCGTTCCCCAACTCGGAAGGGAGGGTGGCGGCGCGAGGGCGGAAGAAGACCGTCGGCGGGACATGCACGGGAGCCTCACCAGCACACGCACGGGACTTCGCGCCCGCGCGTGCACGGGTGAGGCTTCCTCGCTTCCGCCGACGCAACGCGCGTCTGGGAAAAAGTGCGAAGTGCATCCCGACAAAACCGAAGCTCCCGCGGAGCCGACCGCGGGAGCTTCGTCGTCACCGGTCCTCCGGATGTTCCTACCGGATGCGGATGGTGGCGATCTTCCGGCCGACGATGCCCGTGGGCCACCCGTAGGTGGACTCGTAGCCGTAGTTCACCAGCGACCAGTACGAGGCGTAGATGTAGTAGTAGCCGGGGGCCAGGTCCCAGGTGCTGATCGCCTCGGGCTCGTGGTGGATGACGCAGTTGTCGCGCGCGCGCTGGGTGGCGTGCGTCTTCACCAGCTGCCCGTTCACGTCGTAGAAGTACACGTTCGAGTACGCCCCCCTCACCACCACCCCGCCCACGTACAGCGTGGTCCCGCGCACCACGTCGTTGCTGAAGGCGATCTTCACGTGCGCGATCTGGTTGCACGTCTGCGTCTGCCAGTTGAACCCGCCGTAGATGAGCGGGACGTCCGCCGTGGTGTACGGCGCCGGCGGCGGATCGAAGGGCGGGACGTAGTAGCAGTCGTAGCAGGGCTCCGGCTCGCAGGAGACGTCGTAGCACGGCTGCGGCTCGCAGGAGACGTCGTAGCACGGCTGGTCGATCGGCTGCTCGTAGTCGGGCTCCTGCATCAGGGCGCGGGCCTGCAGCTCGCCGTCCATCTGCGGCTGCACGACGGCGTCGGCGCAGGCCGAGAGCGCGGCGAGCGACAGGATGGCGGCTGCGAGTCTGAACGGGCGGTAACGCATGGGGAACGCTCCTGCGGTGGGTGGAGGAGGTTGGGAGGTCCCGAGGCGTGGCCACGCTGCGGCAAACGTATGTTGGCACCGCCGAGGAAGTTCGTCAACCCTTTGAAGACCAATAATTTAGAAACTGCGGTTGTGTTTTGTTGTTTTCAGACCCTTTCGGGTTGTTTCAGGCAAATGTTTACAACACGGCGCCCGACGAGGATCTCTCCCGTGCCCGCGCGGGCACAGTTCCGGTGGTAGCCTACCCGGCCCGGTAGACGGTGACGGCGGTCTCGTCGAAGGGGTGGCGCTCGCCGCCGGGGGGGAGGGCGTGGTCGTGCGCGTGCTCCACGGCGAGCACGGCGGCGAAGGGGGTGCGCAGCCAGGTCTCGATCAGCCGGTCGAGCTGGCGCGACTGGTAGGGCGGGTCGGCGAAGGCCAGGTCGTAGCTGCCCTCCTGGAGCGCCGCGGCGAAGGGGAGCGCGTCCTTCTTGAAGATGCGCGTCTTCTCGCGCACACGCAGCGCGGCCACGTTGGCCCGGAGCGCGTGCAGGCTGGCGGGGCGCGTCTCCACGAAGTCGGCCGTCTTCGCGCCGCGCGACAGGGCCTCCAGCCCCAGCGCGCCGGTGCCGGCGAACAGGTCCAGCACGCGCGCGCCCGGCAGCAGCGGCTCCAGCAGCGTGAGCCAGGCGTCGCGCACGTGCTCGGCGGTGGGGCGCACCCGCCGGTCCGGGGGCGAGACGAGGTCCCGCCCGGCCCACCTGCCGCGGACGATCCTCACCTCAGGGCGCCGCCTTCACCCACTCGCGCCAGCGCCCCTCGTCCCACCCCACGGCCAGCAGGTTGCCCGAGCGCACCAGCGGCGTCACCAGCAGGAACGGGTCGTCTTCCAGCAGCGCGGGGATGCGCGACTCGGGGACGTGCGCCGCGTGCAGCCCGCGCTCGCGGAAGCGCTTCCCCTGCCGGTCCAGCAGCGCCTCCCACCCGAACTTCTGCGCGAAGCGCTTCAGCTCGCCCGGCGAGGCGGCGCGCTCCTTAAGGTCGACGAAGTGCGTCTTGATGCGGCGCTCCTTGAAGAAGCGCAGCGCCTTCTTCGTCTCGTTGCAGCTCTTCGTCCCGAAGACCTGTGCCTCCATCCGTCTCCCTCGTCGTCCGAGCCTCGTCGACCGATCACGAGCGGCTGAAGCCGCCCGCTGGAACTACGGAAAGCCTCGCAAACCCCGCGAGGCTTCAACCGCGCCCGATCCGTAAAGTACCCTCTCCCGAAGTTGGGAGAGGGTGGCGACGCGGTAGCGGCGCCGGGAGAGGGCCTCCTACGCCGCCGCGGCCGCCCGCCGCGGTGCCGGGGCGCGCCTCGGCGCCGCCTCGCGCGGCGGGAGCGCGGCGGCCAGGCGGCGGGCGATCCAGGCCAGGGCCAGGTTCACCGGGAGCGCCAGCGCGATGATCTCCCCGTTCACCTGGTCGAGCCCGGGGAGCACCTGCAGCACGAAGCCCAGCACCGAGAGCGCCGCCACGGCCAGCGCCAGGCGCTCCGCCCAGCGCCCCGCCCAGCGCGCGCCGTACGCCAGCGCGGGAAGGAGCAGCACCAGCGGCAGCGCCAGCGGCGAGAGCTGCAGGATGTTCTCGTTGCGGTAGGCGATCTCGTGGTCCGTGAACGCCCACAGGGCCACCAGGATCCACCCGCCCGTCCCCGCGAACAGCAGCCAGAGCGCCGCGAGCGCCGAGAAGCCGAAGCGCGCCAGGCGGCTGCGCGCCACGCGCGACGCCAGCAGCAGCAGCGCCCCCGCCAGAGCCAGCCCGGCCACCAGGTAGCCGGCCATCCACCGCGAGGGAGGGCCGCTGCGCTCCGGCGGGCGCGCCGCCTCGAACAGCACCCGCTCGCTGCGCACCAGCGGCACCGCGCTGCCGGCCGCGTCGCGCACCCGCACCGCGCGGACGCCGTCGCGCAGCTTCATCGGCAGGAACATCTCCTCCCAGCGCGAGATCGGCCGGTCCGCGTTGGGGCCCAGGCCGCCCTCCAGCCCGGTGTACGTCGCCACGTCGCCGGCGTCCGCCGTCAGCCGCCGCGTGTGCCAGCGGTAGGTGGTGCCCGAGGGCGCGCTCCCCGACGCCGCCCGGAGCGCGCCGCCCAGGACGCGGTCCAGCGCGTCGCGCACGCGGGTGGAGCAGTTGTCGCGGTAGTAGTCGTAGCGGTAGAAGCGGTTCTGCGGCAGCGCGTTGGCCTCCAGGAAGTCGCGCATCGCCGCCGCCTGCTGGGGCGTCAGGTTCAGCTCCTGCGCCCACACGCTGCGGTTCTGGGCCCGGTAGTGGCTCAGGGTGAGCTCGGCGTCGAACCCCTCCATCCAGTACCACATCCGGCCCTTGATGAAGTTCGACAGGAAGTTCTCCTGCGCGAAGTCGAACATCCCGTAGTTGTAGGCCAGGTCGGTGCCGCGCGCCGGGTCGTGCACCCAGATGGCGTTGTGGCCGAACTTCTCCCACACCGCGTCGCCCGGCCCCATGGTGAGCAGCACGATGCGGAGCCCGTCGTCGGCGGGCGCGGCGGGCCCCTGCGCGCGGGCGGGCGCGGCCGCGGCGAGCGGCGCCAGGGCGAGGACGGAAAGCGCCGCCCGGCGGAGCGGCGGAAGGCGGAAGCGCATGTCGAGAGCCGAGATGGAGTACACCGCCTGGAGATCGTCGGGAAAGCTAACCCCGTCCCCGCTCGCGGCGCCACCGGGGGCGCTATGGCGCCGCGGGCGGGCCGGGCGTACTCTGACGCGTTCGGGCGGCGGCGACGGGGCGGGCGGGCCGACGGCCGCGCCCGCTTTCACAGGTGACGAGAGGAGACGGACGTGTTCCGCGACGACCTGCTGGCGGGGAAGGCGGTGGTGGTGACGGGGGGCGGCTCGGGGCTCGGCCTCTCGATGGCGAAGAAGTTCGCCGCTCTCGGCGCCCGGGTGGCGATCACCGGCCGGAGCGCCGAGCGGCTGCAGGGCGCGGCGCGGGAGATCGACCCCTCGGGCGAGCGAGTGCTCACCGTGCCCTGCGACGTGCGCGACTTCGCCCAGGTGGAGGCGATGGCCGCGGCGGTGGCGGAGCGCTTCGGCGGGGCGGACGTGCTGGTGAACAACGCGGCGGGGAACTTCCTGGCGGCCACCGAAGACCTCTCGCCCGGCGGCTTCAACGCGGTGGTGCAGACGGTGCTCTACGGGACGTTCCACGCCACGCTGGCGCTGGGGCGGCGGATGATCGAGCGCGGCGCGGGCGGGAGCGTGCTGAACATCGTCACCACCTACGCCTGGACGGGCTCGGCGTTCGTGGTCCCCTCGGCTGCGGCCAAGGCGGGGGTGCTGGCGATGACGCGCTCGCTGGCGGTGGAGTGGGCGGCGTACGGCATCCGCAGCAACGCCATCGCCCCGGGGCCGTTCCCCACCCAGGGCGCCTGGAACGCGCTGATGCCGACGCCCGAGCTGGAGGCCGAGGCGAAGGCGCGCATCCCGGCGGGGCGCTTCGGCGAGCACGAGGAGCTGGCGAACCTGGCCGCCTTCCTGGTGAGCGACGGCGCGGGCTTCATCAACGGCGAGTGCGTCGCCATCGACGGCGGCGAGTGGATCGCCTCGGGCGGCGAGTTCAACGGCCTCACCCGCATCCCCCGCGACACCCTCAAGACCGCGTTCCGGGCGATGCGGGGGAAGTAGAGACCGGCCCCGGCTTCCGCGAGGAGGATGCAAAAGCCGCGGAGAGGAATCTGTTCTCCGCGGCTTTGATTCGTGTATCGCGCCGTTCGCTCACATCCCCGCCGGCAGCCGGGCGGGGCCGAGCTCGTGCGAGGGGACGGCGGGCGCCGCGAGGCTGTCGGGCGGGAGGCGGCGGACGGGGGAGGCGCCGGGGCCGCCCAGGACCTTGTCGGCGTAGCCGTTGGCGGGGTCGCCGCCGGCCGAGCGGATGCGCGCGACGGTGCCCATGCCGCGGTTGTAGGCGTGCAGCGCCATCTCGCGGTCGCCGTCGTACAGGCGCAGCAGGCGGCGGAAGTAGCGGAAGCCCAGCCGCAGGTTGGTGTCGCGCTGGAAGAGCCGCTCGCGCGAGATCCCCGGCTGCAGCTCGGCGGCGGTGGCGGGCATGAGCTGCGTGAGGCCCACGGCGCCCACCGGGCTCACCGCGCGCTCGCGGAAGGCGCTCTCCACCCGCACCAGCCGGAACGCCAGGTCCACCGGCACGTCCTCGGTCCGCGCGGCGCGCTCGATGGCGCCCGCCAGCTCCCGCTCGATCCCGTAGCGCCGCGCGTACGCGTCCACCACTCGCTCGCGCGCCTCGGCCGCCCGCGCCGTCTCCACCGCCTCGCCGACCGCCTCCGCCACCCTCAGCGCCACGTGCCGCGCGGGCGGGATCGCCGCCACCAGCGCGATCAGCGCGATGAGCATCCACCCGCGTCTACCGATACGCAGCCGCGGCGCGCGCCGGCTCTTGCGGCGGGCCACGGAGCGGCGGATGGACGAGCGGCGGGTGCGGCGTGCGGGCAAGCGGACGGCTCCGGGGTGGCGGGAACGCCTCGAATCTAACGACGTTCGGGCCGCCGGTCACGCATCTCCTCCGCTCCGCTTCCGGCGCGGCCGGTCCCGCAGCGATCCACGCGGAGGCTGGCCGAGCGCATCGAGGAGCGGCAGGATTTCCGCCCGCACGGACTCGGCGATCCTGATCGCGGCTTCCGCTTGCTCGCGTGTCACCACCGGATACCGCCCGGGATAGCGCGTTCCGACGGCATAGCGGTTCAGCGCGGCGGCGGGGTCGATCTTCGCGGCCAGGCCGACGTCGACGCTCCGGACCAGGCGCTGGAGGTAGTCGATGTCGTGCTGGTCCTCGAACTCGACCGCGTTTCCGGCTAGGTACGCCTTGACGAACTTCTCCACCGCCTGTTGCGCGTGGAAGCCGACCAGCTCGTACACGTCGAAGGTGTCGCTGCCGAGGCCCAGTCGGGCCATCTCCAGGTCACCCTCCGCCAGCCTGACCCACCGCTGGACCCAGGCCCGGAGGGCGTCATCCAGCGGCATACAGCACCACCCCCTCCCGGTCCGCGGTGCGAGCCGTGTGGCCGGGCAGGCGGCGCGCGGTTTCCCACTCGCCCCGTTCGATCGGCCAGATGTCCAGGCGGACGTCCCGTTCCGCGCCTGCCGCCGAGGTGCCGGTCGCCTCGAGCGCACTGAGCGCCGCCTGCTTCAACCGGCGCTCCTCCGCCTCGACGTCGCCGATCCCGTCTTTCAGCACCACCAGGAAGTCCCAGTCACTCGCGGGCGAACGAGGCGCGCCCCGCGCGCGGGAGCCGTAGAAGATCACCCGCAGCACCCGGCCTCCCCCCTCGGCCACGATCCGCGAAGCGAGTAGCTCGGCCGTCCGCAGGTCGGCCTCGCGGCGTTCGCCGGGCATCCGGCGCCGCGGGCGCGTGAGCTTCCCTTGCCCTGCGGCGCGCGCGGCGAGCCGGGCAGCGAGATTTCGTAGCCGCTCACTGCGGCTTTCCAGCGCGTTCGCCATTCCGCGCAGGTGTTCCGCGGTAGGCCGGCTCCGACCGCGGCGCCAGGTGGTGAGCGCCAGCGGTCGCACGCCGATCTCTGCCGCGAGCTCGGCCTGAGACGGAGCGTAGGTGTCCGATGCCTCGGCAATCAGCTCCGCCAGGTCCGGGTCAAGAGTGGATTCGTTCATAGACATCATGAGAATCATCACCATAGCAAAACCTATGGTATTATACAGCAAGACAACGTCGGGTCAACCTGCCGACTTGTATTCGGTCATCGGGTCGCGGCGAAGTTGCGGGGGGCCAGGCACTGCACGGTGCGGGGGCCGGGGCGCAGCACCATGTGGTCGATGACGAGACGGACGCCGCGCACCAGCTCGGCGTTGGCGACGGCGCACTGGAGGGCGCCCATCCCGACGACCTCGCCGTGGAGCCCCACCTCGCCACGCTGCACGTCCACGCGCACCCGGCCGGCGCCGAGGGAGGGCTCGGCGGCCAGGCGCGCCTCCACCTCGCGCTGGATGCGCTCGTCGGCCTCGGTGCGCGCGGCGATTTCGGCAGGCGACTCCTGCGGCTCGGCGCCGCCGAGCAGGCCGCAGCCGCCCGCCAGCGCCGCCACGACGACCAGAATCCCAGTGCGCGAGACGCCGCGCCCCTCACCTCTCGTTCCACCCAAACGGCCGCTCCGGGAAACTTTTCGAGGCCGCGCGGCGTTCAACACCGCCACGCGACGAGTCTTCACGCGCGCCGCAACTCGCAATCGGCAGGCCAGTTATGCCCGCCGCGTCGCGCGAGGGCGGCGCTCCCGCTAGCTTTCCGCCCATGCCCGGCTACTTCGAGCTCACCCGGAAGCACAGCTACTCGCTGCTGTTCGCGCTGCCGCTGCTGGTGCTCTACGAGGCCGGCGCGGCGCTGATGGCCGACCGCGCCGGCGGGATGCGCAACGGGGCCGACGTGCTGCTGCGCACCCTGCTGGGGGCGGGCGGCCTGCACGGCACCCTGGCGCTCACCGCGCTCCTGGCCCTGGGCGCGGCGGTGCTGATCGCCAGGGAGCGGCGGCGCGCGCGGGTGCCGCTGGAGGGGCACGTGTTCGCCGGGATGCTGGCGGAGAGCGTGGTGTACGCGCTGCTCTTCGGCTTCGTGGTGGGCGGGCTCACCAGCTGGGTGCTGGGGATGGGGGGCCTGGGCCTGGCGGCGGACGGCGGCGCCATGCAGCGGCTGCCGCTCGCGCAGGGCGTCGTGCTGTCGCTGGGGGCGGGGATCTACGAGGAGCTGGTGTTCCGCGTGCTGCTGGTGGGCGGGCTGCTGTACGTGTTCCTGCACGCGGGGCTCGGCAGGACGCCGTCGCGGGTGTACGCGGCGCTCCTGGCGGCGCTGCTCTTCTCGGCGTTCCACTACGTGGGGCCGTACGCCTACCCGTGGGAGCTCTCGTCCTTCACCTTCCGCTTCCTGGCCGGGCTCGCCTTCAGCGTGCTCTTCATCGCCCGCGGCTTCGGGATCGCCGCCTGGACGCACGCGCTCTACGACGTGTTCCTGATCGTCACGCAGGGCGGGGGGTAGCCCTCACCCGGCGCCGCTGCCGCGCCGCCACCCAACCCAACTTCGGGAGAGGGTACTTTACTGAGGCTCAGTGCCATGGCCCACGCTTGCGCGACCAGTCATACGGAATCCGGAAAATCAGTTGGTGTTTGCTGTCATTCTGAGGCCCGATCACACAGGACCGGCATTCGCACGGATGACCGCAGGGCCGAAGAATCTTCTCACCCTGCCAGGTAGGTTGGGCGCGGTAGCGGCACGGATGCCTGCTCGCTTCATCCCCCGATAGCCAAGCTGTTTATCCGGATCTAGTATCATCTCGACTTTATCCCTTTACGCCGCAAAGGCGAGGGTGTCTGTGAAGCGTTCAAGCAAACTTCGCGGAATCATCAAGACATCCGTTCCGCAGTGGGATGTGAGGTTGATCGTTGCCGGCCAGAATCTCTGCCGGACCCAGGCGAGGGTGTCGGAGAAGGTGGCGCTCTGCTTGTGGTACCAGGCAGCGCGGCGCACGGGCAGGGCAGCCGTACCGAGGTCGGCGTGGGCGAGGAGGGCGGTCAGGGAGTACAGGCCCATCAGCACGGGGGTGGTGCGGGCGATGGCGGGCTCGGACCACTGGCGCTGAGTCTCCACGCCCAGATGAGCCCGCACCTCCTGGAAGGTGACTTCCACCTGCCAGCGCAGGACGAACCACTCCACGATCTGCTCGGCCGTGACCGCCTGGTCGTTGCAAACCAGGGCCACGGGCTCGAACTCCCCTTGCGGATCGCGCACCAGCACCCAGCGCACCGGCACGGGGGGAAGCCCGTTGTGGAACCAGACGGCCGTGCCCGTGGCGATCTCCACCTCGCGCTCCTCGCCTGCGTACCAGCGCACCCGGTGCGTCTGCCAGCGGGTGTTGGGATCGTGCAGCCGTTCCTGCGGCGTGGGCTGGCGTGCGCCCTTCTTCGGGAGCCGGCCGCGGGGATGCCGCTTGCGGAATTCTTCGGGCGATGGAGCCGGATCGTAGAGGGCTGCGTCCATGCGCAGGCGGGTGACGACCGTCACACACACGCGCCACGTAGCGTGGAGCAGCTCGATGGCGCTGTAGTTCTGGTCTCCCACGGCGACGATCGGCCGCTTCTTGATCCAGCGCCGGACCAACAGGAGTGCCTGCCAACCCCAATGGCTGAGCCGCTTGTACCTCAGGCCCCGCTCCTGGCAGTAGCGTTCCGAGGGCACCAGCAGCGTCAGGAAAGGCAACGCCCAGACGCGATTCGCCCAGGGAATGGGCGCCAGCAGCATCACGCTGATCCAGCGCAGGCCGTGGCTTTTCACCAGCACGCTGCGGCTGGAGCGCACCGCGTCGCGGTAGAGCCCCTTGGCGGTGATCTTCTTGCCTCGCCGTCGCTCCAGCGTCTCGTCGATGCCGAGCATGAGCGGCTGGTCCTGCGGCACGAAGGCTGCGACCAAGAGCAGAAGGAGGATTCGGCTGGCTTCGCGCGCCGACCAGCGCACGCGGCTCAGGATCCGGTGGTAGTTCTGGAAGTGGCGCTCCTGGGCCAGTCCCAGCACCCGCAGCGCCGCGCTCACCGTGCGAGTGCCCGGGCAGAGCAGCGCTCCGATCAGCAGCAGTCGGGCTCGCTGCCAGATTCCGGGTCGGAAGAGCGGCGCGAAACTCTCCAGGACCCGCTGCATGGTGGCAGGCAGTTCGATCATGGCTTGCTCCTCTTCTTGGCGGAAGAATGCAAGCCCATGTTCGCAACTCGCCTGCCACCTTTGTTTACTTTTGGATAAAGTCCAGATCAGGCTCTCAACCCATGAATCAGGATCGATGAACCAGGAGCTGTGGACGGAGGTCGACCGGTACATCGCGGACCTGCTGGTGCCGCCGGACCCGGCGCTGGAGGCGGCGCTCCAGGCCAGCGACGCGGCCGGCCTGCCGCAGATCGCCGTGGCGCCGAACCAGGGGATGCTGCTGCACCTGCTGGCGCGGGTTCAGGGGGCGCAGAGCGTCCTGGAGCTCGGCACGCTGGGGGGCTACAGCACCATCTGGCTGGCGCGGGCGCTCCCCGCGGGCGGCCGCCTGGTGACGCTGGAGGCCGACCCGAAGCACGCCGAGGTCGCCCGCGCCAACTTCGCGCGCGCCGGCCTGGCGGACGTCGTCGACGTGCGCGTCGGGCCGGCGCTGGAGACGCTGCCACAGGTCGAGGCCGAGGGCCTGGGCCCGTTCGACCTGACCTTCATCGACGCCGACAAGGCGAACATGCCGGAGTACTTCGCCTGGGCGCTCCGGCTCTCCCGCCGCGGCAGCCTGATCGTCGCCGACAACGTGGTGCGCGACGGAGCGATCCTCGACGCCGGGAGCGACGATCCCGCCGTCCGGGGCGTCCGCCGCTTCTACGAGATGGCCGCGGCCGAGCCGCGCGTGATCGCCACGGCGCTCCAGACGGTGGGGGTGAAGGGGTACGACGGCTTCGCGATCGCGCTGGTGGCCGCGGACCCGTAGCCGGAGCCGGCCGCCTCGCCCCCACGCGGCACGCCTCATCTTGACACCCGGTTATATTGGTTTGGCCTTCCAGGCTCGCGTGGATGCCGGCTCCGCATGCTGGACCTCAGACCGCCGGCGCCCCTTCTCGATCACTCCGCATTCGTTCCCCCCGCTCTCCACGCACGTCATTCCCATCCCGGAGGAACAGGTTGTTAGTCATCCGCAAGGCACAGATGGATGCCTTCGCGGCGCTGGCCGTCCAGCGCTTCGAGGCCAAGATGGTCGCGCACCTGCGCTCACTCGCGGGCGACACCGGCGATGATGACGACGGGGCGGAGCTGCTTCGCTTCGTGAAGGAGGACATCGAAGAAGCCCGGGGGTGGGGGATCGGCGGCGAGGCCGAGGTCCGGACGCTCCTGGAATGGCGGCAGGCGCTCGGGCCGGGGTTCCACCTGGACGAAAGCCGCGCCGAAATCCGCGCCGTGCTGGAGGATCCGTTCCTGGCGGGGTTCGCGAAGGTCCAGCGGGTCCGCCGGATGCTCGCCGCGGAAGGGAGCTGAGCCTTGCGAGTGGAGAGACAGGCGCGGGGACGCGCGATCGGCCAGGTGGACCAGCCCTGCCCGCTGAGCGACCTGAAGGTGGTGATCCGGGCCTCCGACGACGCCGACTACAGGGTGCGGGACGTGCTCAAGGACGGCGAAGGGATGCTGCGCGACCCGAACGTCCTGGAGTCCCAGGGCGCCACCTGGGCCTTCACCTACCACCATCTGCGGGAGGGCGGCTACACGCTCCAGGTGGAGCTGCACGACGACGTCGTCGTCTGGCGGACCGTCGTCGAGGTGCTGGTCATCGGCGAGAGCGAGACGATCCAGGCGGAGTTCAGGCCCAGGAAGCTGAGCCTGGACCGGGACCAGAGCCGGATCGCGGTCGACGGGATCGTGCGGATCAGTCTCTTCGGGGACGGCGACGACCCGGTCTTCACCGCGGCGGACCCCCAGCTGGTCCTCTCCATCGGCCACGAGCGCCTCGAGCTGTTCGCCAACGCCCACCTCGCCCAGGAGCTCGCGCTGGACGAGCAGCACGCCGTCACGATCGCGAAGGCGGACGTCGCGGACCGCAGGGTCGTCTACGGGAGAGGGAGGCGATTGGGGCTGGTGGAGGTCGCCCTGCGCAGCGGAGAGAACCAGATCGGCGCGAAAGCCGTGTGCGTGTCGGGTCCCCCGCGCTTCATCCGCTGCGTCTCGGACCCCACGACGGTGCCCGCCCAGCTCCCGGAGGGAGCCGATGTCGGGTGGACGAAGGCGCGGATCGAGGCCTGGCTGGCGTGCCGGACCTTCGACGCGAACGCCGCCAAGGCCGACGCCCTGGCCTGGACCGCCGGGTGGGACCTGGGGAACCCGATCCGGGCGTGCTCGATGCACGTCGACGGGATGACGAGCTTCTACAGCGACGTCGGCTACATCCTGGCGCCGGCGGAAGACTCGCCCCGCATCCGCGCCTACAACTGGCGCGACGCGAGCACGCCGACCGGGCTCACGGCCCAGCAGGAGTGCGACCTCGTCTGGGAGATGAAGGAGTTCCTCGCCGCGAACTTCGCATCGCGCGGGCCGGCGATCGCGAACTGGCAGGCCGTGCTGGACATCGAGATCGACGAGCAGGGGAATCGCGCGGCGGATACCGGGATCACGGTCGAGTTCGGCTTCTGGAACCAGCCGGACAGCATCGCCGGAGTGGTGTATTCGCGCTTCCGGAAGTGCCTGTCGATCGCGCTGGCCGAGTGCTCGGACGCGGCCCGGCAGCTGGCCGCGCACGAGTACCGGCGGCTGCTGACCGCGAAGCTCAACGCCCGGATCGCCGGCCGGGACCAGGCCTACGACGTCACCCGGGACGCCTGCATCGACCGCTGCGTGGAGCTGGCGCGGCTCATGGCGAAGGGAGAGCACGCGGCCCTGGACGCGTCCCTCAAGTACACGGAGGTCACCATCGACGTCGTCGGGGGCGACGTGGCGGGCGTGTTCTACTCGCAGGCCGACTCGGGGCGAGACCAGAACGACGGCGCCGGCGCGATCGACCGTGAGGGATGGCTCGCGCGCAAGAAGGAGATCGCGCTGCAATTCGCCGGGTGGTTCAACCCGATCGTGCCGGTGTTCATGCTCACGCTTGACGGGGTGTTCCAGGAAGTGTACCGGGTCCAGGCCGGCCAGCACGTCGAGGTGGTGTAGTGCGAAGCGCGAGGTGCGAAGTGCTGGTTCAGAGGACTGGATCGCGGGCGAACTGATACGGTGAAACGAACTCGCGCGTACGCGGGTAAACGGTTGCCGCTCGCCGCCGAACCCCACGAGAACGCCCCGGAGGATGATGATGCGCAGGTGGCCCGCCCTCGCCCGCACGCTCCCGCTCGCCGCCGCCGTGATGGCGCTGCCGGCCTGCGACGGCGGCAACGGCTTCAACCCCAACCGGCTGACGCCCGACGACGTGGCCGCGGTCTACAACGTCTGCGAGCTGCGCTTCGTGCCCAGCCAGACGGTGCTCCCGGCGGCGGACCTGCGCACGGCGGTGATGAACCCCGCCCCGCCGGCGCCGCGGCAGGCGCCCTCGCTGGCGGTGGGGGGATTCCAGTACGACCTGGTCTACACGCGCAAGTCCGACAACTTCCTCCAGCAGCTGCGGGGCGCGGTCGCCTACGGCTCCAACGAGATCGAGCTGCGCTTCTTCTCGGGCGACACGCCGACCGGCGCCGCGGCCGAGCTGCTGCTCCCCGACGAGCTGACCCTGGCGTTCCAGGCGGCCCCGCGGCGGCTCACCTCGTCGGGCGCGGGCAACCTCAACTACTCGGTGCGGCGCGCCGACTACGCGCGCGCGGCGGGGATCTCCGAGCAGAACCTCTCGGAGCGCATCGAGGGCCAGCTCTCCGCGCGCTTCCAGGAGGGCGCCTGCCCCTGAGGAGCGCGGGGCGACGTCCGGGGTAACAGGCCCGCGCACGGGTCCGGCCGATCCGGCCGGACCCCTTTTCGTCCCGGGCACCACGACCGATTATCTTGCCGTTCATGAGAAGGACGACGCTCGCACTGGCCGCCGCGCTCGCGGCGGCGCTCTTCGGGCCGCCCGCCCCGGCGCAGGAGGGGGACGGGGGCTGGAACGCCGCGCGCGCGCTGGACCTGGTGCGGCGGGCGCAGGAGCGGCGCGCGGTGGCGCTCAGCGACACGGGGCTGGTGGACTACCAGGCCGACGCGCGGGGGTTCATCTACTTCTACCTGGACCGCCGCGACATCGACGAGCGCACGCTGGTAAAGACCGACCAGGTGGCGCTGGAGGTGCTCTGGAAGGCGCCCGACCGCACCAAGCAGCGCATCGTGGGGCTGCGCGACCAGAAGACGCTCCCCACCAACATCCGCTACCACGAAGACCACCTGACGGTGGTGCAGGACAACTTCGGCGACCTGATCCGCCTGGGCGACGGCGACGAGGTGCGCGACGTGCTGCACCCGGCCGCGCCCAACTCGCTGGGGTTCTACGACTTCCGCCTGGCCGACTCGCTGGCCATCCGGCTTCCCGGCAACCAGGAGCCGGTGCGCGTCTACCAGGTGCAGGTGCGGCCGAAGGACCCGAGTCAGCCCGCGCTGCTGGGGTCGATCTACCTGGACCAGCGCGCCGGCGACATCGTGCGGATGGAGTTCACCTTCACCGCCGCTTCCTACGTGGACCGGCAGCTGGACTACATCAACATCTCGCTGGACAACGGGCTGTGGAAGGGGCGCTTCTGGCTCCCCAACCAGCAGCGGGTGGAGATCCGCCGCCAGCTGCCGGAGCTGGGCTTCCCGGCGGGCGGGGTGATCCGCGGCAACATGCGGATCGAGAACTACCGCTTCAACCAGGGGCTCCCCGATGCGCTCTTCGCCGGCCGCCGCGTCGTTTCCGTCCCCGACCGGCAGCGGCGCGCCTTCGCCTTCGAGCAGCCGATCGACGCGGAGCTGAAGGAGGAGGGGATCGGCCCCGAGGTGGAGCTGGCCGAGGTGCGCCGGCAGGCGGCCGAGCTGATCCGCCGCCGCATGCTCTCGGGGCTGCCGGGGACGCGGCTGGACGTCCCCGCGGCGTCCACGATCGCCCGCTACAACCGGGCGGAGGGGCCGGCGTTCGGCTTCGGGGTGCGCTCCACGCCGCGCGAGCAGGTGGCGCTCTCGCTGGAGGGCGGCTGGGCGTTCGGGCCGATGCACCCGCTGGGCGCGGCCGAGGCCACGCTCACCCGCCCGCGCCTGCGGATCACCGGCGGCGCATACCTCAACCAGCCGCGCGACGTGGGCGTGGGCCCGGTGATCTCGGGGGCGATGAACTCGCTCACCTCGCTGGTCGCCGGCCGCGACTACACGGACCTCTTCTACGCCACGGGCGGGGCGCTCCGGCTGGAGCGGCCGCTGGGGCGCGGGTGGCAGCTGGGCGTGGGCGCGCGGGCGGAGGACCACGAGAGTGCGGCGTTCGAGGCGGACGTGTCGGCGTTCGGCGACTTCCGCCCGGTGCGCGAGATCGACGAGGGGCTCCTGCTGGGCGGCTCGCTCGCCCTCTCGCGCGGCTCCCCCGCGGGGAAGGCGGTGGCCTGGAGCGCGGCGCTCGCGGCCGACGGCGGCCGGCTGCTGGGCGACGACGACGCGGGGGTGGGCGACTTCACCTTCGTCCGTCCGCGGCTGGACCTGGGGTACGCGCGCCGCTGGTCGCCGCGCGACGCCCGGCTGGAGGTGGGCCTGGCGGCGGGAACGGCGTTCGGCGACCTGCCGCGCGAGGGGCTGTACCTGATCGGCGGGCGGGGGACGGTGCCGGGCTACGCCTTCCGCGCCTACGGCGGCGACAAGTTCGCGACGCTGCGGGCCACGTACTCGGCGGACCTGGCGGCGCCGTTCGTCCGCGGCCGCCTCCTGGGCGCGGCGGGGTGGGCGGACGTGGGCTCGGTGGGGCGCCCCTCCCTCCTCCTCTGGGGCGCCGAGACGGCCCGCGACCCGCTCTTCTCCGTCGGTGCGGGCGTGGGGATCTTCTACGACATCCTGCGCGTCGACTTCGCCCGCGGCCTGACGGACGCCGGCCGCTGGGAGCTGATCATCGAGGCGAACCCCTCGTTCTGGGATTTCCTGTAGAACCGCAGTGCGTGAGTGCGGAAGTGCGTGAGTGCGTGAGTCAGCCTCTACGCTTACTTTCGCACTTTCGCACTTTCGCACTCTCGCACTCTCGCACTTCCCTTGATCGACGCCTTCCACCTCCCCGCGCTCCGTGATCCCCCGACGACGGTGTGGTCGTTCGGCAAGGGGGACGACGCGGTGGAGCTGCGGGTGCCGCGGCTGACGCCGGAGATGCTGCGCGCGCAGGTGACGGAGCTGGTCGAGATGCGCGAGCGGCACCTGGCGCGGCGGTCCGTCGCGGAGGTCGTGGAGGTGGTCGACCGGGTCGCGGCGCGGCTGCTGGACTCGGGGGACGAGCTGAGGGCGGCGGCGGAGCGCGCGCTCCCGGCGGTCACCGGCTACTCGGCGCCGATGATCCGGCGGGTGCTGGACCGCATGGCGGCGGACTGGCGCGCGGAGCCGCTCTTCGACCTGCTGCGCGCCGATCTCGGCGACCCGGGGGTGCTGGACGGGTTCCGTCCGAACCCCGTCGGGAGGGGGCTGCGGGCGGCGTTCGGGCCGCGGCTGGCGGCGCACGTCTTCAGCGGCAACGTCCCCGGCGTGGCGGTCACCTCCATCGTCCGCTCGCTGCTGGTGAAGGCGGCCACGCTGGGGAAGACCGCCGCCGGCGAGCCGCTCCTGGCCGCCCTCTTCGCCCGTGGGATCGCCGAGGAGGACGCGGGGCTCGGCGCCTGCCTGGCCGTCACCTACTGGCCCGGCGGCGACGAGGAGATGGAGCGCGCCGCCCAGGAGCGCGCCGACGCGGTGATCGTCTACGGCGGCGCGGACGCGGTCGCGGCGGTCCGCTCGCGCACGCCGCCCGGGGCGCGCTTCCTCGGCTACGGGTCCAGGCTCTCCTTCGGCGTGGTCGGGCGCGGCTGGCTGGACGGGGAGCGGGCGGCGGAGGCGGCGCGGGCGGCGGCGCTCGACGCCTCCACCTTCGACCAGCAGGGGTGCGTCTCGCCCCACCTCTTCTACGTGGAGGAGGGCGGCAAGGTGGACCCGCGCGAGTGGGCGCGGCTCCTGGCGGCGGAGATGGAGGCCGTCGAGCGCGAGCTGCCGCGCGGCGCCCTGGCCCCCGGCGAGTCGTCCGCCATCCGCCAGCTCCGCGCCGAGGCCGAGTTCGCCGAAGGGACGGAGCTGCACGCCTCGGCCGAGGGGACGGCCTGGACGGTCGTCTTCGACCCGGACCCCGCCTTCACCGCCTCGTGCCTGAACCGCGTGGTGCGGGTGAAGCCGGTCCCCTCGCTCACGGACGTCGCGGCCCTGGTGGAGTCGTACGCGTCCGTCCTGCAGACCGTCGGCCTCTCCGCCGCGGAGGACGAGGGGCGGGAGCTGGCGGCGGCGCTCGGCCGGCTGGGCGCCAGCCGCGTCGCCCCGCTCGGGCGGATGGCCTGGCCGCCGCCCCACTGGCACCACGACGGCCGGCCCCCGCTCGGGGACCTCGTCCGCTGGTGCGACCTGGAGGAGTGAGCCGAGACCGGCAAAAGACTTTTCTCACGCAGAGTCAGCAGAGTCGACGGAGGGGTTCCTCTGCTGACTCTGCTGACTCTGCTGACTCTGCTGACTCTGCTGACTCTGCTGACTCTGCTGACTCTGCTGACTCTGCTGACTCTGCGTGAGGCTTGATGTTTTTGCGGATTTGCATATGACGGGCCGAGACGACGAAGGGCGCGATCTCTCGCGCCCTTTTCGCATCTCCCGGATCGGCCGGCGGAGTCAGACCAGCGCCGTCGCGTTGTGGTACTGGTTGGCGGCCTCGATGAACTCCTCGAAGAGCCGCCGCGTCCCCGCGTGCGTGTCGATCAGCATCTCGGGGTGCCACTGCACGCCCACCAGCCAGTGGTCCTCGCGCGCGCTCTCCACCGCCTCCAGCAGCCCGTCCGGCGCCCACGCCGCCGCCGCCAGCCCGTCGCCCAGGCGGGCGACCCCCTGGTGGTGCATGGAGTTGACCTTCGCCCCGGTGGCGCCGAACGCCCGGTGCAGGCGCGAGCCCTCGGCCAGGCGGACGTCGTGCGCCAGGTGGTCGCGCGCCCACCCCGCCCCGGGGAAGTAGTCGTGCTTGATGGCGCCGGGGAAGAGGGTGCAGTCCTGCACCAGGGTGCCGCCCGCGGCCACGTTGATCACCTGCATCCCCCGGCACACGCCGAAGACCGGCTTGCCGTCCTCCAGCGCCCAGCGCGTGAAGGCCAGCTCCACGCGGTCGCGCGGCGGGTCGGTGCGGCCGCACAGCTCGTGGCGCTCCTCGCCGTAGCTGACCGGGTCCATGTCCACCCCGCCGGCGATGAAGATGCCGTCCAGCCGGTCGTAGATGGCCCTGAGCGTCTCGGGGTCCTGGTCCAGCAGCGGCACCATCCAGGGGATCGCCCCCACCTCGGTGCAGGCCAGGTAGTACCGCTGGTTCATCACCCACGAGTCCGGCAGGTCCGCGGGGATGCGGTCGATGGACTGGAGGGTCTGCGTGGGGATCCCGACGACAGGGCGCTGGTGCATCCGGTAACCTCTTGCACGATAAGAAAAACGGTCCCGCTGCGAGTGGCAAGAACGGGACCGCGCGACCAAAGATATCCTGCTCGCCGCGGATTCACAACGCCTGTATACAACCTGACCCGCCATGCGTTCCGGGCCGGTCCGATCCACGTCGCGCGCGACCGCGGAACAGCTCAACTCACACGGAGGGCTGGAGAAACAGAGAAACAGCCAGACCAGCAGAAGTTCTCCGTGTCCTCCGTGTCCTCTGTGTGATCATTCATCGAAGCTTCCCCGAACGCGACCGCGCTCCCCGGCGAAACAGGCCGGGGGAGCGCGGTCTTGGATCGAGAGTGGATCGAGAGGTGAGTGGAGACGGCGCTCACGCCCGCGCGCCGGCCTCCGCCTGCGCCTCCGCTGCCGGGAACACGCCCTCCTCCGTCTCCGCGATCAGGTGGTCGACGACGGCCTTGAAGTCGCCGGTGCGCTCGTAGACGGCGAGCTGGCGGTCGGCGCTGGAGCCCTCGTCCATGATGCGGAAGGCGTACTCCACCTCGCGGCGGCTCCCCAGCTCGTCCACCACGTCGTCCACGAACCACTCCAGCATCTCGCGGATCAGCTCGCGCGCCGGGCACTCCTCCTGCTTGCCGAAGTCGATCAGGTTGCCGTCGAAGCCGTAGCGCACCGAGCGCCACTTGTTCTCCTCGATCAGGTCCGACGGGTAGACGCGGAAGGTCAGGTTGTCGCGCCGGAGCTTCCAGAGCTTCGCCACCACCGCCTGCAGCAGCGCCGCCACGCACACCGCCTCCTCCACGCGCGTGCACACGTCCAGGAAGCGGAACTCCAGCGTGGGGTATTTGTGGTGCGGGCGCACGTCCCAGTAGATCTTGCTTCCGTCGGGGATGCAGCGCGTGCCCACCAGCGTTCCCTGCAGCTCGTCGAAGTCCGCCCAGCCGCGCATGATGCGGGGCACCCCCGTGCGCGGGAAGTTGCGGAACACCACGCTGCGGTAGCTCTTGAGCCCCGTGTTCCGCCCCATCCAGAACGGCGAGCTCGACGACAGGCAGAGGATGTGGGGGAGGAAGTAGCGGCTGACGTTGAAGGCGTCGATCAGGAACTCGCGGTCTTCGATCCCCACGTGCACGTGCGTGCCGAAGATCAGCAGCTGCTGCGCCAGGTCCTGCATGTCCTGCTTGACGCCCAGGTAGCGCTCCAGCGGCGTGATCTCCTGCGTCATCCACGAGCTGAAGGGGTGCGTCCCCGCGGCCACCACCTTGAGCCCCTTGCGCGCCGCCAGCTCCATCACCATCCGCCGCAGCCGCCGGAGCTCGGCGCGCGCCTCGGCCGGCGTCTGGCAGACGGTGGTGCCCACCTCCACGATCGACTGGTGCAGCTCGGGCTTGATCTCGCCCAGGATCAGGTGGTCGTGGTCCAGGATCTCGGTGATGTAGGAGCGCAGCTCCCGCGTCTCCGGGTCGATGATCTGGTACTCTTCCTCGATGCCGACGGTGAGCGAAGGCTGCTTCATGGGGCGGCTCCCGGCAGTTGGTCGGACGAACGGTCGGTCGACGGCGGGCGGGCCGGGTCCACGCCGGCCCGCGGCGTTCAGGCGCGTGGCAGCAAGATGTTTACCGCTCCGCGCCGGGCCTCGCGGTCCCCCGCCACTCGCGCGCCAGGATGGCGTAGATGCGGTGGTCCACGAAGTGGTCGTAGAGCCACTCGGGCTCGCGCGCCACGCCCTCCAGCCTGAACCCCAGCCGCTCGGGGATGGCGCAGCTGCGCTCGTTCCCGGTGGCGCAGCGGATCTCCAGCCGGTTCAGCCCCAGCTCGCCGAAGGCGTGGTCGAGGAAGGCCGCGCACGACCGGGTCATGGCGCCGCGCCCCTGGTGGCGCTCGGCGAGCCAGTAGCCGAGCGAGGTGGCGCGGTTCCCCCAGTCGATCGCGTGGTGCCCGATCACCCCGGCGATGCGCCCGTCCAGCAGGATGGCGCACTGGAAGCCGTTGCTGGCGGCGAGCTGCGCGCGGGTGCCCTGGATGAACGCTAGCGTGTCGTCCTCCGAGCGCACGCCGTCCAGCCAGGGGAGCCAGCGCCGCAGGTGCGCCCGGTTCTCGTCCGTCACCTGGAAGAGCTCCGCGGCGTGCCGGGGCTCCAGCAGCGCCAGCGTCAGCTCGGAGTCGACCCGGAAGGGGAACATGGCCGGGGCGGTGGAGAGCGGTGCCGGGCGCCTCAGCGCGGCTCGACCAGCATGGTGGCCACGCTCGAGCCGCCGCCGGCGGTCACGTTCAGCAGCGGGTCCGTCGCCAGCCGGGTGAGCGCGCCGTTGAAGGCAAGAGGTTCGTTATCGGCCATCTGCCTCCGGGTATGCCCTTTCCGTTGCCGACGTGTCGCGCAGGAGCTTCTGCACATCTCGATATAGTTTTGCGAAGGACGGAGCCGCAAGCGCAGCATCAATGTCGAACACCGCTGTCAGTGCGGGTTGGTCTAGGGTCTCTTTATAGGATCGACCTTCAACGTTATGTCTGGACAACCAACCCTTTGCGTCTCGGATTGCTTCCGGCTCCTTCGGAGGAGTCAACTCTTCCGACAAGCCTCGCCGGCCCCGGAGCGAAATTGCGGCAGCAAGAAACCACGATTCGTACTCTCGAACAGCAATTACAACCCGGGATAGCCGGTCGCGCCTTGCTTCCTCGCAAACCTTCAACAGTTTAGGACCCAGAAGACATGCAGCGTCATCATCAGCATCGATCAGGACGAAAATACCATCATCCTCTCCAACCTGCCTTGCAGCCAACTCAACGTACTTCGAGAGTTCTTCTTCGATTACGAGTGACGATCGCGGGACACGAATCGGTTTTCCCACCTCAAGCGGAAGTCCTGGTGCGATACGGTCACGAAGTCGTCGCAGCAAGATCGGCACTGCTTCGACTTCTCCGTGCCCCTCCACGATGCAAGCTATACGCACTCCTTCAGTCCTCCCCGAAAAGCGGCAATTGCTCCGGCCGCAAATTAATTGCTCGCGGATCCGGCCTCAATTGATCCATTCGAAGGAGGTCCCCAGCAGTAAAAAGGTGATCTCGCAGTGCAGATCGACCCGCTGGATCGAGCGGGCCTATTTTTGTCTCTCCGCGTTCCGAGATGACTGCCAGAAGCGACTCATCCGGG
Organism: Longimicrobium sp.; assembly: GCA_036389795.1. NCBI lineage: Bacteria > Pseudomonadati > Gemmatimonadota > Longimicrobiia > Longimicrobiales > Longimicrobiaceae > Longimicrobium > Longimicrobium sp. The sequence goes on along the minus strand of DASVWD010000004.1, from coordinate 47,856 downwards.
ATTTTCTCATTGTCAAGAAGATCCGGGCTGTGGCTAGTCACAGCGACTTGCGTATGTTCGCTTGCATCCGCCAGTCCATCTGTCAGAATTCCGGCAGCTGCCGGGTGCAACGCCGTTTCAGGTTCTTCAATCCCGACAAACGGAACGATACTGTCACTTCCGCTCTGGAACAGGGCAACCAAGTTTCCTAAAGCGCGTAGGGTACCGTCTGACATATTTGCGGCAATAAATCGCCACGGATACTTCGCTCCGCTAACGTCCTGACGAAACTGGAGAGTTTCTTTCGGACCAACCGGAATCGCGTCCACTCCGGAGATACTCGATACTATCTTAGACAGGTATTCCTCAATCCTCTCCTTTACTTGTGGGTTTCTCGTGGTGAGTGTCTTCAGCACACTCGCGATGTTACTCCCGTCCCGCGACAAGATCAAACCTGGATCGGGCGATTGAAGTTCGCGGATTACGTCCGGATTCAGATTGTAAAAACCCATATTGGAAAGTGCGTCATATATGGGGCGGAACTCATGGAGGCCCGAGACATTCACTAGATACAAACGATCTCGACTTGCAGCAGGAGGTGACGTAACACTGCTTGAAGTTACACGCCCCTCTTCGACAGAGTAACGTCCGATTATAGTTCCTGTGATCCCGTGACGGATCGTACATTCCTCATGTTGAACACTGTAGGTTCCTTGTATTTTTGATGCTACATCGAACGAATAATGCCCATAAGCGCGATCAGGCAAACGAAAGTCTAGGCGAATTCCAAAGTGCGTCGGGTGACCACTCGACCGACGCCTGACTTCCTTGACCCCGCCACGATCTCGCAGAGCGTGATCCAATGAATTTCGGAGCGAATCCGTAATGAAGCGGATAGCATCTAGAAAGTTGCTCTTCCCGGATCCATTCGGACCAACTAGAAAAGTTAGGTTCGACAGAGACACGTCACATCCGGCAATACTCTTATAATTTCGGATTACAACGCGTTCAATGAAACGCGGGTGTATCGAATTTCCGCTTGACTGAGAGGAGGCGGTGGCTCGACCTTCGACGTCATCGCCATTCATCGCCTCGGTGCTTTCGAACGACAAGGTGTGTTCCTCCCGCGACATTTCGGCTCACCGGTTGATGTATGGGGCTGTAGTCCACACCTGATCCCAGGTAGCAGACAACGCAGTTACGATAATAACCGATACCCTCAACCGGGGCGAGAAGAGGTCTATCGCGGCTCGACCAGCATGGTGGCCACGCTGGAGCCGCCGCCGGCGGTCACGTTCAGCAGCGGGTCCGTCGCCAGCCGGGTGAGCGCGCCGTTGACCTCGGTGGTGTGCGAGACGAAGGGCGCCAGGTCCAGCATGCGGTCGAACACCTGCACCCGCCCGTCCACCCAGCTGGGGAACGGCTCGCCGGGGAGGACGATGCGCTCCTGCGCCACGTACGGCTGCTCCAGCGCCGTCCGCACGGCCGCCTGCCACTCGTCGTCCGACACCAGCCAGCCGAGCACGATCCCGCGGCCGCCGTAGTCGTCGTTGGGCTTGAGCACCAGCCGCTCGCGGTTGGCGGCGATCCACGGCACCAGGTCGACCTGCTCTCCGTCCTTCTCCGTCCGCCGCTCCTCGACGATGCGCGTCCACGGCACGCAGGCCTCGACCACGGCGCGCTCGTCGGGGGTGAAGAGGTGCGCGTTGCGCTCGTCGCCCAGCACGGCCAGGCTCGCCTTCTTGTAGAGCACCTTGCAGCGGAAGGGGTTCACCATGCAGACGGCTCCGTCGCGCACCGCCCGCACGACCGGATTGTCCATCCCCATCCGGAGCACCAGCTCGTCGATCAGCACGCGCTTGTAGACGAGCGTCACGTGGAAGTCGCCCGCCAGGAGCTTCCCATCGCGGTACTCCACCTCGCGCGGGTCGGCGATCTCGCAGGGGATGCCGTGCGAGCGGAAGTAGTCGCGGAAGAAGACGAACTCGCTGTAGGTGGGCACCTCGGACCAGTCCAGGATGCCGATGCGGGGCGTCTCGCGCCGGCCGCTCCACTCGCGGTACGCCCTGAGCAGCGCGTGCAGCGCCCCGTGGCGGGCGGGGAGCGGGTGCACCACGTGGGTGCGGAGGAACTCGCCCATCACCGGCAGGGCGAGGAAGACCTCCGTGAGCACGTCCATGTACGCGGGGGCGGCCGGCGTCTCGGCGTTGTACTCGGTGAAGCGCAGCGAGGCGTCCGCGGGGTCGTAGAAGGCGTCCAGCCGCGAGGTGGGGCAGGGGGAGCGGAAGCCGGGGTCGTGCGCCACCAGCTCCTCTTCCCAGTCCAGCAGGTGGAACTGGGCGCGGAAGGCCGGGTCGGCCATGGCGGCCTCGTGCGCGCGGAGGAAGGCGCGCATGAGGGTGCCGATCCCGCGGCGCAGCTCCCGGTACTGGGCGGGGGTGAGGAAGCGCGGCCGCAGCACGCTGCAGAGCGGGCGGTCGCCGAAGTACATCCCCCGGCGCCGGTGCTCGTCGTCCATCCGCGCGGCCGTCCCCGCCGCGAGCGCCTCGTCTTCCAGCAGGGCGTGCCAGGCGTCGATGGCGCCCCGCAGCGAGGCGGCCTCGGCGTGCGCGCTCACGCCTGCTCGAGCGTGGAGTCCGACGCCGCCCGCGCCGAGGTGTCCTCGCCCGCGCGGGCCGCGTCGCCCGCGGCGCGCCCGTGGCCTTCGGCTCCCGCGTCGCCCGCGGCGCTCCTCCCGTGGGACTCGTGCCCCGCGTCGCCCGCGCCCGCCGAGCCCGCGGACGGCGGTCCCGCGTGCGTCCCCGGCAGCTCGTCGACGTAGATGCCGGGCGAGGCGTGCGTCGGGGGCTCGGGGATCGACCCGGATGCACTTCCCCCCGCCCCCCCGCCGCCCCAAGCGCCCGTCGTCCCGCCGCCCGCCTCCGTCGCCCCGCCGGTGGAGTCGGCCCCGCCTCCGCTCTCCGGGCCGCCCGAGCCGAGATCGCCTCCGTCGGCCGCGGCGGTGCCCGGCTGGCCGCCGCCCCGGGTGGAGGCCACGGCGACCCCGCCCGTGTTCCCGGTGCCGCCCGGGACGATGGTGCCGCCTCCGCTCGGGGCGCTCTCCTCGTCCTCGCCGCGGTTGCCCGAGCCCATGTACGGCGGCGGCGCGGCGGCCAGGCGCGAGCCGGTGAAGAGCCCGTCCCACCGCAGCGCCGCGGCCTGCCCGCGCGGGTTCTTCGCCAGCTCGATGGCCATGTCGGCCATGGCGCGCACGGCCCACTCGAAGTAGTGGGGGGTGAGCGAGTAGATGTCCATGTCGGGCGCGGGGTTCATGAAGTCGATGGCGTAGGGGACGCCGTCGCGCACCGCCCACTCCATCGAGTTCATGTCGTAGCCCAGCGCCCGCACCAGCTTCAGCGAGTCCTCCACCACGCGGCTGCCCAGCTCGGGGCTCATGTGCTCGTGCTCCACGTGGTAGCGGCGCTCGCGCGGGTCGTACTTGATCGGCATCACCACCTGCTGCCCGATGCAGATGCAGCGGATGAAGTGGTCCCACTCGATGAACTCCTGCACCACCATCGTCAGGAGCCCCGACGTGTCGTAGTGGTGGATGAGCTCCTCCAGCGAGCGGCAGACGTAGACGTCCTTCCACCCGCCGCCGTGCGCGTCCTTGAGCACGCAGGGCAGCCCCACGTGGTCGACGATCCCCTGCCAGTCCAGCGGATACTGGAGGTTGCGCAGCGACTCGTCGTGGACGACGCCGGGGATGTACTCCTTGTTGGGGAGGACGACGGTCTTCGGGTGCGCGATCCCCAGCTTCGTGGCCAGCGCGGCGCCGAAGAACTTGTCGTCGGCCGTCCACATGAAGGGGTTGTTGACCACCGCGCACCCCTGCAGCACGGCCTGCTTGAGGTAGGTGCGGTAGAACGGCACCTCGTGCGAGATGCGGTCGATGATGACGGCGTACTCGCAGGGATCGTCCATGGCGGGGGCGCCCAGCTTCACGTACTCGGCCGTGACGCCCTCGCCCCGCCGGTTCACCTCCTCGATGAAGGCCGGCGGGAACGACCACTCCCGCCCCACGATCAACCCCACTTTCAGCGTCATCGTCATCCCCCGAGTGCCCAGTGCCCAGTGCCCAGTCCCAGTGCCCAGTTCGAAGCGCCGTCGTGCCGTTCCTGGGCACTGGGCACTCGGGACTGGGCACTGCCGTTCAGTCGTGCCCGCCGACGTAGAGGCGGATCATGTCCTTCCACCACGGCCAGTCGTGCGCCCAGCCGTCCCACAGGCGCAGCGCGTTGCCCACGCCCTTCTCCCACAACGCGCGGGAGAGGTAGCGGTTGTTCTCCACGAACGAGTCGTCCTGCCCCGTCGCCAGGATGATGTCCATGCGGCGCAGCGCCTCCAGCCGGCCGGGGTCGTCGATCTGGCTGACGTAGTGCGAGGGGTTCTGCGCGGCGATCTCGGCGTCGTAGTAGCCGTCGGTCTGCTCGCGGATGTCGTAGAGGCCGCTCATCCCGACCACGCGGCCGAAGAGCCAGGGGTTGCGGAAGGCGATGTTGACGGCGTGGTAGGCGCCGAAGCTGGCGCCGGCGGCGATCAGGAAGGGGTTGCCGTTCTGCGACTGGCTGAAGGGGAGCACCTCGCGGACGACGTAGTCCTCGTACTGGAAGTTGCGCAGCGCCCGGTCGCGCGGGTGCTTCCCCCTGGCGTACCAGCTCTCGGCGTCCACGCTGTCGACGCAGAACACCTGGAGCCAGCCGCGCTCCAGGTGCTCGCCGAGCGCGTGCATCATCCCCCGGTCCTCCCACTCGAAGAAGCGCCCCATCGAGGTGGGGAACACCAGCACGCGCGCCCCCCCGTGGCCGAACACCAGCAGCTCCATGTCGCGCTGCAGCGAGGGGCTGAACCAGCGGTGATGCTCGCGGTGCACGGGCTCTCCGGACGGGCGCTGTAGACGAGTCGGACGCGCGAAGACGCAGCGCGGCGCCTGCAAGCGGCGCGCCCGACACGGTACTCGCCCCGCCCGCGCGGCGAAAGAGGCCCCGCGCCCGCAGGCGCCCCGGAACGCGGAACGGCGCCCGCGAATCGCTCGCGGACGCCGCTCGCCGTGAACCGCTCCGGCTCAGTCTTTCTGCTCGCCCGGCTCGAACACGGGCGAGGCACACTCCGGGCAGGTGTAGCGCGGCTGGCACGAGCGGAGCGGCGTGACCTCGTGCGCCTGGACGGTCCCGCGCGCGTCCGCACCCGCTTCCGCGGTGGCGAACGAGTCGACTTGGAGGTCCTCGATCCTGAGCTTCATGGCGCTTCCTCCGTCGTTGGGGTGAAACAGGGATAATAATCGATGCTCAAAGTGGCGGATTCAGAGACGTGTAACAAGGTGGATATCGTGGAGACCTGTCAGCGCTGAACCTGCGGCGTGACCGAGGTAGGATCGGGTCGCACGAGCACGGGCCTGAAAAATGTCTTGGCAGAAGCGGTCTGGCGCGCCACCGTGCGCGTATGGCTGGAATGAACGGTAGCCCCTCATCATGGAGGTCCCATGTACCAGCGTGCCAGACGCGTCCTCACAATGCTCTTGGCGCTCTTCCTGACGGTCGGCAGCGCGCTCCCGCTCCGTGCCCAGGATCCCGACGACGAGGTCTGGTACTGCTGGTACCAGGGCCGCTGGGTGGTGGATGGGGTCGTTCAGGATGCGTACTGCGAGGAGTTCAACACGGGTGCGTGGATGCTCGTCGCCATCCGTCTCAACTGATCGGTGAAGAACGAAGCGAGGGAGGAGTCCGTGACCGGCTCCTCCCTCGTCTCTGCGCGGTATTTCCCTGATCAGTCGTACCAGTTTCGCGGCAGCTGGCGGACGATCACGCGCTCGACGCCGAGGTCGTCGCGCTCGACATAAGCCGCGCGGCCGCTGGCGCTGATGGCGCGGGGAAGGCGCTGCCCGGCGATCGTCCCGAGGTACTGCCCCTGCGGCGTCACCACGTCGATCGGGCCCGGGTCGCCCACGTTCCGCGCCGTGCGCTCGATCCACAGCTTCCCCGAGGGCGCCACCGTCATCCCCTGGATCGCGCGGATGGTGTCGGCGAACTCGACGTCGCGGAGCTGCTCCTCGATCTGCTGCGGCGACAGCTCACGAGGGGGCGAGCTGCGGGTGGTGCCGCCTCTACCCTCCGTCCGCATCATGATGATCCCGCCGCCCCGGCCGGTGCGGAACTGCTCGCGGCGCTGCGCGAGGATGCGGTCCCGGTCCGCCTGCGTGGTGCGGCGGACGGGCACGGGGCGTTGCAGGAAGCGGACGGTCCTGCCGCTCGCGTCCTGGATCTTGATGGTGTAGAGCGTGGTGTGCGAGAGCGCCGTTCCACCGTCGGGCAGCACATCCCAGAGGGTGAGCGGCGCGAACTCCTTCGAGCTCATCCGGAGGTTGAACCGCCGCTGGTTGCCGCCTCCCGAGGTCGATCCCCGCACGCTCGCGGGATCGGGGATCTCGAAGAGCCGGCGCAGCTCCCCGCGACCGTCGAGCGGCATCAGCGCGAACGTCTGGTTCTGCGGCGGAACGGTGCCTCCCCGCAGCATCTCCGGCATGATGCGTGGCCGGAGCACGGCGAGCACGCTGCCGCTGGGGTGCGCCTCGATCCGCATGGCCGGGAACCATTCCTCGCCCAGAGGGGTGGTGCCGACGACCTCGCCTTCGGGAGTGAGCACGGTGATGTTGCCGTGCAAGAGGTCGAGCACCGCGACCCTGCCGTTGCCCAGCACGGCCAAGCCCACCGGGATCTGGAACTCGCCCGGTCCATCGCCCTTCCTGCCGAGCTGGCGGACGAAGCGGCCGCTCCGGTCGAAGACGAGCACGCGCTGGTTGCCGCGGTCCAGCACGTACAGGTTGTCGTTGCGGTCGAACGCCACCTGCTCCACGTTCGCCAGCAGCTCCCAGCTCTGCCCCTCTTCGGCGCCGATGCTGAAGACGTTGGTGGGGGCTCCGGCGAGCGGGCGGTCGGCGGCGGGGAGGCGGACGGTGGGCTGCGCGGCCAGCGGCGCGGCGCCCAGCAGCAGCGCCAGCGCGAGAGACTTCCTGGGGATCATCGGGAGGGTCGGTGGGTTGATGTGGGGTCGATCGCGGGCGGCGCCACCTGCGCGCCACCGGCGGCAACGCTGTGGTAGGACCCCGGCGCGTTCGTCACGGTTGCCCGGCCACCCGTGGCGCATAAGATGCGGCGATCTGCGTCCCGACTTCCGTCACTCCTCCAGCGTGAAGGCGAGCTTCCCCTCCTCCGGGTCGACACTGGCGAGCCGCACCTGGACGCGCTCGCCCAGCTCCAGCCAGCGGCCGTGCTCGGGCCGGGCGGCGTCGGCGCGCACGGGCGGCTCCTCGATCTGCACCTCCACCTCGCGCCCGCGGACTCCCAGCACCACGGCGGGGAAGCGCTCGTCCACGCGGCCGCGCAGCGTCCACGCCTCGGCCACGTCCACCACGCGGCGGTCCAGGCGACTGCTCTTCGTCTCCGCCTGGTTCATCACCTCCGCCACCTTCGCCAGCGTCTCCACCTCCACGGGCGACGGCCTGCCGCCCGTCTCCAGCTGCACCAGCAGGTCCAGCACGTAGCGGTCGGCCAGGCGGCGCAGGGGCGCGGTCACGTGCGCGTAGGCGAACGCCAGCGCGTGGTGCAGCGGCTGGGCGGGAAGCTCGCCGTCGAAGGCCACGTAGTCCGAGCCCGCCATCACCCGCCGCGCCTGCCACACCAGCGGGGTCACGCGCGGGTGGTCGGGGTCGAGCGAGCGGAGGAAGTCGCCGTACCCCACGCCGTCGGGCCACTGGAACCCCAGCGCCCGGGCCACGCGGCGGAAGTGCTCGATGCGCTCCGGGTCCGCCGGCGGGAGCACGCGCAGGATGCCCACCTTCGCCGCGCTCATCCGGAGCGCCGCCAGGTGCCCGGTGAGGAGCGACACCTGCGCGTTCCAGTCCTCCGACGCCACCGGCCGCTCGTACTCCAGCGCGTAGCCCAGCCTGGCCGTGGCCGAGCGCTGCACGTGCTGCGAGAGGATCGGCAGCGACACGCCCCCGCGCTCCGCCTCGCGCCGGCGCCGCTGCTCGCCGAACTCCTTCAGCAGCACCAGCGACTCCGCCCATTCCCGGTCCCGGAAGAGCGCCCCGCCGCCCTCCACGTGCTCCAGCGCCTGCGCGTAGGTGAGCTGCGCCCGGCTCCTCACCCGCGCCCGCTCGATGCTCGACGAGACGATCTCCGCGCGCCCGTCCAGCTCAAAGCCGAAGAGGACCGAGGGGCGGTCCTCCTCGGGCAGCAGGCTGGCGGGGCCCTCGCTGAGCGCCGGCGGGTAGAGCGGCTCCTTGCAGTCGGGGGCATAGAAGGTCTCGCCGCGCAGCCACGCCTCGCGCTCGACCGCCCCGCCGCGGTCCACGAAGAAGCCCACGTCGGCGATGGCGTACCAGAGGCGGAAGCCCTCGCCGCTGCGCTGGATGCAGAGCGCCTGGTCCAGGTCGCGGCTCCCCGGCGGGTCGATGGTGACGAAGGGGATGGCGGTGCGGTCCGCCCGCGAGGCGTCGGCGGCGGGGTCGCGCGCGGCCGCCTCGCGCGCCTCCGCCTCCACCTCGGGCGGGAAGCCGCGGCGGATCCCCAGCTCCTCGCGCTGGCGGTCGAAGGCGCGCTCGATGGTCGCGGCGGCGGGGTCGGGGTTCGGGCGGGTCGTCATCGGGCGGGTCGTCATCGGGCGGCGTGGAGGGAAGGGGAGGAGTGCCCAGTGCCCAGTCCCCAGGGCCCAGGAACAACGGGCGAAAGTGCGAGAGTGCGAAAGTGCGAAAGTGCGAGAGTAACACTGCTGTTACTGGGCACTGGGCACTGGGCACTGGGCACTTTCAGTCGCCCGACAAGATGCACGCCCGGCGCGCGTTCAGCGAGCCCGCGCCACCAGCGGCCTCGCGTAGAGGGGTAGCGGCTCCAGGTCCGTCCACCAGCGCCCGTCCGCCCGCGGCGCGAACCCCGTGCGGCCGGCCAGGCGCGCCGCGGCCTCGTTTTCCGTGTCGGCGGCCGACCACACCCGGCGGAAGCCGCACTCCGCCGCGAAGCCCAGCACGCCGCGCACCAGCTCGGCGCCGAGCCCCAGGCGGCGGAAGTCCGGGTGGACGAAGACCGCGATCTCGCAGTCGTGCCTCCCGTCCGGCAGCAGCACCGCGTGCCCCGCCAGCGCCCCGCCCAGCGAGCCCACCGCGTTGATCCCGCGCCCCGCCAGCCGCGCCATCCACGCGCACCGCGCCGCCTCGCCGCGCCCCGCCCGGCCGTCGTCCGCGCCCAGCGCGGCGTACATCGCCAGCAGCGGCCCGTGGTCGCGCGGCTCGTACAGCCTCACCACGCCCTCGCGCCCGTGCGGGTCGGCGAAGGCTCGCAGCTCCCATTCGAATCGCTCGCACATGAACTCCTCTGGGGGAAAACGAAGGACCCCGGCCGCTCGCGGGGAGCGGCCGGGGTCCGGGATCGCCTGACTTCCCGGGACTCAAGCCCGGGAATGCGCCCGCCCCGCCGCCCCTCTCGCGAGGAACGGCGCTCCCATGCGGAACGGAATGGCGGGGAAGCGCGTCATCGATCACCTCTCGGTTTGTCGTCCGGATCACGAGTCTGATGCGGGAGCGCTCCGGCGGCGCTCTCCGCGGCAGGTGCTACGTCACCGGCCGCCGGTTTGATTCACCGGCTCCGCCAGGCGCATCCCCAGCGGCGTCGGCAGCCCGTCGATGCTCGCCGCGTTCTTCTCGCGCTGGTAGACGGCGATCCCGTCCTCGCCTTTCCTCTCCGCCCAGCGCGGCAGCTGGTCGCGCTCGGCGGCGAAGTCCATCCGCGGCACGCCGAAGCCGCACGACGTCTGCACCCGCGTGACGTCCGCCGCCACGATCTGCCGCACGCCGGGGAAGTCGGGGAAGAGCGGCCGGAGCTGGTCCCACTCCCCGTCGCCCGGCAGCACCGCGCGGCCGCGGCCGAAGAGGCGCAGGATGCGCGGGGCCCCCTGGAACGCGCAGAACATGAAGGTGACGCGGCCGTTCTCGGCCAGGTGCGCCGAGGTCTCGTTCCCGCTCCCCGTCAGGTCCAGGTAGGCGACCCGGTGCGGCGACAGCACGCGGAAGCTGTCCAGCCCCTTGGGCGAGAGGTTCACGTGCCCGTCTTCCGCCAGCGGCGCCGTGGCCACGAAGAACACCGGTTGCGCGCGGATGAACTCCGCCAGCTCGTCGGTGATGGAGGGAAGCGTCTTTCCCATGCGACGGTCCTCCGTCGAAGTACGCGAGCCGCCGGAGCTCCGGCGGCGGGACGCGCGGAGTATAGCGTCGGCCGGCCTTCGCTCACAAACCGGGTGCGCGTTGGCATGGACCGCGGTCTTGCGACCATTGTCCCCAAACGGCCTGTAGCATTCCCGGAAGCCAGGCACGGGATCTGAGCGGACACGTGGCAGTCCGCCCGAGGCCGGGTCCATCCATCCGGCCAAGTCCGCAATTTGTCCATACATCCAGCACGGGGCGAATTGCGAGCGCCCCCGGGTGCACCCGGGATTCCCTCTCCGCAGGGAGAGCCTTGCTAGTGGACGAAGTGTCCTTAAATATGCTGTCAAACCCTCCTGGTCTTCTCTCTACCGCATGTCTGGAGTTCCCGTATGTCCACAGCCGTCAGGTGGTGCCTGGCTGCGCTCCTGCTCGCCGGGGCGGCCGCCGAACGGGCCGCCGCCCAGAGCTGCAGCCCGACCTACCAGCAGGTCGTCGCGGCCGTGTACCCGCAGGTCATGGAGCGGGGGGCGGACGCCTCGGCCATCGGTTACTGGGGGGCGCAGCTGCAGAACGGGATGACGGTGAAGCAGCTCGTCTCCGCACTCGCGCACAGCGAAGAGTACCGGGTCAGCTACATCACCCCGTACGACGGCCCCACCATCGTCGCCAACCTGTACCGGCACCTGCTGGCGCGCGAGCCGGACCCCGGCGCCTCGGGGTGGGTGAGCTACGGGCAGTCCGCGGGGTGGGACGCGGTGATCGACGGCTTCCTCGGCAGCCAGGAGTACGCGGACCGCTTCGGGGAGCACGCGGTCCCCGGCGACCCGGTCACCGCGTGGGACTGCGCCCGCGTGACCACGCTCGTCACCCCCGCGGGCCACTCCGGCGCGGTGAGGAACGTGGCGCAGGGGAGCGCGACGGCGGCCTACACCACCCCGGCGTACGTGAGCAGGGACGTGCCCCGGTCGGTGACGCTCTTCTACGCCAGCGGGCAGGCCGCCCCACGGGGCTTCGTGCAGCTCGACGTGGTCGACAACTCGCCGTCGCCGCCCGCGAAGGTGTCGATCCGGGTGAAGGACCCCGGCGGCGCCTGGGTAACCGACGAGGTGTTCTACGCGGCCGGCGGCGGGGCGAACCGGGTGGCCGCGCAGTGGGACGCCACCTTCACTCCCACGGGCGCCTACCTCTACACGGCGGTGGTCCGCGTCTACCGGGGCGACGGCACCTTCACGGAGACCGCGGTCGGCACCCGGGTGATCATCATCAACGAGAGGTGGGGTCCCTACGGGGCGGGGTGGAGCATCCCGGGCCTGCAGCGGCTGTACGCGCAGGCGGACGGGATCCTGGCGACCAACGGCGACGGCTCCGCGGTGTTCTTCGCGAGCAGCGGCGCGGGCTACGCCTCGCCCGCCGGCGAGACCAGCACGCTCGGCTTCGACGGGACCCACTTCCGGCGCCGCTGGCTCGACGGCTCCACCGCGGTCTTCCACGGCGACGGGAAGCTCTGGAAGGTGGAGGACCGCTTCGGCAACGCGACCACCTTCGCGTACAGCGCGTCGGGGAAGGTGACCAGCATCACCGACCCGGCGGGGAAGGTGATCACCTTCGGCTACTACGCGTGCTGCGACGTGCTGGCCACCATCACCGACCCGGCGGGGCGCACCAGCAGCGTCTTCTACTCCGGCGACAGCCAGTCGGAGAACCTCGAGTTCCGCGACCCCACGGGCACGCGCGCGCTCCTGGCCGTCGTGCGGAACTCGGACAAGCGGCTGGCCGCCTGGGCCGACCGGGCCGGCGCCGCCTGGGACGTGGCGTACGACCACACGGGCGCCCTGGCCAGCGTGACCGCCCCGCAGGTGAGCACCACCGACGCGGGCGTCACCCGGCCGGTCGCCGCGCACGGCTCGCTGCAGAAGGCGGTGCTCCCGGCGCCGGGCGCCGGCACCTGGGCCGCGCCCGCCGCGCGCGTGCAGCCGCACGAGGTGCGCGTGACCATCACGGACCCGCGGGGGAACACCACGCGCGTGGCGGTGGACCGCTTCGGGAACCCCACCCGCGTCGAGGATCCGCTCGGGCGCGCGACGGTGATCGACCGGGACGGGGCGGGCCACGCGGTGCGCACGGTCTCTCCCTCGGGGCACACGGTGTGGGAGGCGCGCCGGGGCGAGGACGTCGTCCTGCGGCGCGACGAGACCACGGGCGCCGAGGTGCGGGCCTCGTACGAGCCGACGTACCACCAGCCCACGCACGTCTGGGGGAGCACCACCGAGGTGTGGAACTACTACGGCGCGCAGGGCCGGCTGGACAGCACGCGCGTGGGCACGGCCACGGCGCCCCGCACGGCCTTCACCTACACTCCCGACGGGCGGGTCGCCTCAGAGACCGACCCGGAGGGACACGGGGTGTTCTACGACTACTCGGGGAACACCTGGCAGAACCTGTCCTCCGTCGCCACGGGGAGCGTGGAGACCACCAGCCGGCGCGTGGCCACCCGCACCTTCGACGACTACGGGCGCGAGGCGGTGAGCGTCTCCCCGAACAACGACGTGACGCGGACCTTCTACGACCTGCTGAACCGGCCGACCCTGGCGGTGGGTGCGGAGAACGACACCACGAGGTACGAGTACGGCCCCGTGGACGTGTGGCGGGTGACCGACCCCAGGGGGCAGGCCTACCAGTTCAACCGCAACGCGCTCGGCTGGGTGGAGAGCGAGGTGGACCCCCGCGGCGGGGTGCTCCAGTACCGCTACGACCGCGCGGGCAACCGCACCGGCGTCACCAACCGCCGGGGCCAGGCGGTGGAGTTCGGCTACGACGCCCTGGGCCGCATGACCTCCCGGGTGGCGGGCGGCGTCACCACCACCTGGAGCTACGACCCCGCGGACCGGTGGGTGCAGGCCTCGAACCCGGAGAGCACCGACCGCGTCGAGCTCGACGCGGCGGGGCGGCCGCTGCGCACGGTGACCACCCGGGCGGGCGTCACCTACACCGTCGAGAACGCCTTCGACGCCCGCGGGCTGCGCACGGGGCTCTCCGTCACGGGGCCCTGGTCCGGCGCCCACACGGCGGGCTTCCGCTACAACGCCCGCATGCAGCTGGACACGCTCATCGACTTCGGGGGCGGCCGCACCGTCATCGAGCACGACCAGGACGGGCTGGAGGTGATGCGCACGCTCCCCTCCGGCGTCTGGATCAGCGGGGGCCACACGTCGCTGCACACCCCCACGGACGTCCACTACGCCCACCTCTCGCTGTACGGCCCGCTGGACAGCCGCTTCGGCTACGACGCCAACGGGCTGGTCGCCGCCCGGCTGACCCCGTACAGCGACTACCAGGGCTCGGGCGACCTGGTGCGCGAGTACAGCTACGACCGGCTCGGGCGGCTCCTGGGGTTCAGCGACGAGGCCTTCTACGACCAGGACCAGGTCTGTCCCGGCGGGCAGGACATGGACCCGGACAACGGCGCGTGCGTCCCCGCGGGGACGTCGCAGTTCTTCGGCGCGCTCAGCTACACCTACGACAAGGTGGGCAACCGCACCGACGGCGGCGCGGTGATCGAGACCGGGAACCGGCTGACGCAGTTCAACGGCTACGCGCTCCAGTACGACGCGGACGGCAACCTGGTGCAGAAGTCCAGGACCGTCCCGGCGCAGTTCAACCAGGTCCTGTACTGGAACAGCCTGGGCGAGCTGGAGGGCGCCACCACGAACGGGGTGGGCGTGAGCTACGGCTACGACGGCTTCGGTCGGCGCGTCCGGCGCAGCGGCGGTCCCGAGGGCACCGTCCGGTACCTGTACGACGGCGACGACCTGCTGATGGAGCTGGACGGCGCGGGGAGCGTGCTGCGCGAGTACACCTACTACCCGGGCGTCGACAACCCGCACAGCGTGCGCGTGTGGGCGAACGGGGCCGGGGGCGTGGTCTACCACTACGCCATGGAGCACCCGGGACACGTGGCCGGGCTGATCGGCCCGGGGAACCAGCTCGCCGCGCAGTACGAGTACGCGCCCTGGGGCGAGTCCGAGTACGCGGCGGGGGTGCAGCAGCCGCTGCGCTACATGGCGCGCGAGCTGGACCCGGGCACGCAGCTCTACTACGTCCGCAACCGCTGGTACGACCCGGCCCTGGCCCGCTTCGTCAGCGAAGACCCGATCGGCCTGGAAGGAGGGATCAACCCGTACGTGTACGCGGGGAACAGCCCGACCAACGCCACGGACCCGTTCGGCCTGTGCGTCGTGTTCAAGGGTGCCACGGACAAGGACCACGCGCGAGTGAACAAGGGACTGGACGAGTACTGTCCCATCGGGCTTGAGGTGATCACCGCGACCAGCCGGTCGGGGGGGCGGGGATGGAGTGGATACTTCACGGCATACTCCGGGACGTACTTCGCGGCGAATCCGGTCGGACGCGGGGAGGGTGGCGGCGGGGGCGGGCAAGAACGAATCAAGATGTACATCGAGTTCGAACAGTTTCGCGATAACGAGCTTGCCGAGCGGTTCATCGGCTGCAAGGAGAAGTACTACATCTCTGCGGAATACGGAGGCATTTACGGGGAGTGGTACATGTACCGGACGGATACGGAACTCCAGATCTTCAGCTTCCACACCATGTCTGTCAACCGGAAAGTCTGGTACGCTGGGCAGGTATACACCGAGGAATATGGGACGCACCAGGCAAGGGGCTGGGTGAACTGCACGACCGGGGGAGTGAAGTGGACAACGCCGCCGTTCTTCGTGACACTGTCACCGCCTTGAGCGCGTCGTCCCGGGCTCGCGCTCCGCCGGGTCGACTCCTTGCAGAAGCATCCGGAACTGCACAGTTCAACCAACCAGAGGAAGGAGCCGGAGCTCATGGCCACGCTGCTGAAGGTCCTGCTGCTGTCGCTCGGGGTAGTTGCACTGGTCCGAGCCCTCTCGTCGCAGTTCCGGTCCGGCGCGGGCCGGCCGCAGGAAGCCGGCGTGAGCTCGGCCGCAGCATCCGAAGGACGGAAGCGGCTCGCCGTCGCCCCCAGCGACGACGTGGTGGCGCGCACGGCTGTGCTGATCCTGCGCGCGGTCCTTCCCGCCGACGCGGGCGTCTCGCCGGATCGCGTCCGCATCCTTCCGGACGCGGAAGTGTTGACGGACCAACTCGCCGCCGCGCGCCTCGCGAGCATGGACAAGCCGCTGAAGTGCAGGCCGGCCGCGGCTGACGGAGTCCTCGAGCTTGCTTGCTCTCCGCTGTCGTCCAGGGCCTTGCGCCTCCATGAACAGAAGTTGCACCAGGAGAGAGGCGGCACGCTCGGCCCCGCCGGCCTGCGGGCGCTTCGCGAGAGTAGCGACGGGCGCATCCTGGTCGTCGGCCGCAGCGAAGAAGTCGCATTGCGCCCGGCCGACTTTGAGAGACTGGAGCGGGAGTTCGTTTTCGCAGCGAACTACGCCGTCGCCGCCGGTCCAGCGGCGGAGTTCGGGTACGACCCTCGGGAAGCGGCATGGGTTGAGGAATACGGGCCGACGTCCGGCGTCACTCGTGTGGTGAGGATCTCGTAGACCGGCGTGTGCCTCGGCGCTTCTGGCTCCAGGCCGCGCAGGGTATCAAGGAACCTGGCGACCCCGGAACGAATCGTCCCGGGGTCGCTCGCATCTTTCTCCCTCGGCGCAGCGAAGCCACGATAGGGAGTTCCTGCATCCTCAATCGAGAAGCCGGCGTGCAGCAGCCGCTGCGCTACATGGCGCGCGAGCTGGACCCGGGCACGCAGCTGTACTACGTCCGCAACCGCTGGTACGACCCCTCCCTGGCCCGCTTCGTCAGCGAAGACCCGATCGGCCTGGAAGGAGGGATCAACCCGTACGCGTACGCGGGGAACAGCCCGACCAACACCACGGACCCGTTCGGGCTGTGCGTCGAGTTCGGGGGTGCGACAGACAAGGACCACAAACGAGTGGCCAAGGGACTGGACGAGTACTGCGACATTGGGCTCGACGGCGTCACCGGGACCGCCCGGCCCGTGGATTGGGGGTTGGGTGGGTATTCCTTGTCGGAAATCCTCCAGGTGGCCCGCGGTGGGGGTGGCGATGCGAATGCGTTTGCTCAGCCGGGTGTGCGAACGGTTACAACCCGGCGACAGCGGGACGACTGGCGCAACTGCCATCTGCAAACGATAAACTTCGTGAGCAGGCCGTTACACATAGAGTTTCAGCGTGGTTACCCGATCCCGATCCATATCCGGTTCGAGAGGGTGCGTTGGAACCTGCAGCAGACCGCCAGGGTGGGGGACAGAGCGCTTTACCAGGGAAGGCTGGTGGGGTTAGGCGGGCCCGAAACTCCCCTGATTCCCGCATGGGGCTATGTCGATTGCCAAACGGGATGGGGAACTTTTTTTTGCCGACGACCGGATTGCAAACCCCGCGCAGGGAAGGTGAACCGTGATCGACACGATTCCAGCGAGTCCGTCCGACCTGAGCGCCGCGCACGTCGCGGTGTTCGCCCTGCGAGCTTCGCTGCCGCGGCGCGTTCCCGTCGATGTGGACCGGGTGATCTTGCCTCCTGATGACGCCGTGCTCAACGATCGGGAAGCTGCTGCCGTTCTGGCGGCGATGAGACCGGTCCAATGCGTGCCCGAGGTGCGGAGCGGCGTTCTGGTGATCGAGACCGCTCCCCTATCGGAGGAGGAGGCTGAGTTCGCCAGAAGCAGCCTGCGGGATGCGGGCGGCTGTATACCCGCTCAGCTCGAGGCGTCGACGGAAGCGGGCGGCCATCCGCAGATCCTGCTGATCGGACGGGGCGAAACGATGGTGGTCGATACGGAGACACTCAAGCGTTCGTTCGCGGAGTATGTGATCACCATCGACGGGTTTTGTATCGATGGCCGACTTCCCGATGCTGCGGAACGGGAGCGGGGCATCCAATGGGTCGTGCATGTCGGACGTGCAGAGCTGGTTACTCCAGAGTACCTTGCCTCGCTCTCTGAACCGGATCGGATCAGGTGGGAGCATACGCGGAGGCTGGACGAGAGCGTGCAACGACTTCTGGATTCTTCGGATGGGCCAGTTGCGTTCGAGAGCTTTCGAGAGTTGGTCGAAATGCATGATCAGACCGAAAGCGAATAAGGAATACAGGACCGCAGCGTCGACGCCGGGCAGTGCGAGGGGCGTTCTGTTTGCCTCCGGCCGAGGAATGCGGGACGACGCATGGAGACCGAGACCAGGGGGATGGGTGTCGTCAAGACAGAGCACAGGAGCCGTCAAGCCAGCCGCTTCGTCTCAGAGTGGGTGATCTGTGACATGAGACGTACACCTGTGCGCACCCACGGGAGGGAATCGGCCCTGATGTCGCGCGATTCTCCTCCGACCACGGGTGACTACGGGTGACTTGAACCTCGTTGGATCCGTGCAGGACATCATGGAGAAGCGGCTGAAGGTCCTGCTGCTCGCGCTCGGTGCAGCCGCGGTCGTGCTGGTGGTGGCGGCGAAGCTCGGGCGCGGCGCGTCCGGCGCGGGCCGCGCGCGGCAGGCCGCTCCGGGCCGTGCCGCCGTATCCGGCGGGCAGCACCGGGTCGTCGTCGAGCCCCGGCGAGGACGCGGTCGCACGCGCCGCCGTGCTGATCCTGCGCACGCTCCTTCCCGCCGACGCGGGGGTCGCTCCCGATCGCGTCCGCATCCTGCCGGACGCGGACGTGCTGACCGACCGGCTCGCCGCGGAGCGCCTGGCGGGGATGGCCAGGCCGCTGGAGTGCCGGCCGTCCGCCGCCGCCGGCGTCCTCGAGCTCGCCTGCGGGCCGCTTTCTCCCGGGAGCCTGGTCGTCTACGAATGGCGGCTCCGGGATCGCCGGGAAAGAGGCGGGCTGCTCGAACGGGCCGGTTTGCGGGCCGTCCGAGAGAGTGGCAGGGACGGGATCCTGATCGTCGGCCGCGGCGAAGAGGTTCTCCTGCGCACGGCGGACGTGGAAAGGCTGGAGCGAGAGTTCGAGTTCGACGCGAGCTATTCCGTCGTCACCGGGACGCCCGCGAAGCTCGGGTACGACCCGCCGGATGCGGCATGGCTCGTACGCTTCAGTCCGGCACCCGTCACCGCCGTCCGGGTGGACTCCCGGTAAGAAGGACCGAAGCGCCTTCCACGGGCGAGGCTCCGCGCCGGACTACGCGGGATCATGAAGCGGGCGACCCCGGGACGAACCGTCCCGGGGTCGCCCGCGTTTCTCCCCCTCGACGGGGCAACTCACTCCTCGCGCAGCGCCTCCAGCGGCGTGTGCCGGAACACCTCGCGGCTGGCCCAGAGCCCCACCGCTCCCGCCAGCGCCGTCACCGCCGCGGCGAGGACGAGGAGCGGCGAGACGGGCACGGCGAAGTCCACCTCGAACACCCATTTCGACAGCGCCCACCCGGCCGCCGTGGCCAGCAGGACGCCGGCGAGGCTCGCCAGCAGGCCCAGCGCCAGGTATTCGGCGAGCAGGATGGCGCCGATCTGCCGCCGCGTGGCGCCGAGCGTCCGCAGCAGCACGCTCTCGCGGATGCGCTGCAGGCGGCTGGTGAGCACCGCGCCCAGCAGCACGACGAACCCCGTCGCCACGCTGAACGCGGCCAGGAAGCGGATCACCGCCGCCACGCGCCCCAGCACCTCGTCCACCGCCGCCTGCACCTGCGTGAGGTCCAGGATCGCCACGTTCGACCAGCGCGCCACCACGTCGCGCTGCACCCGCGCCCGCGCGGCCGCGCCGGGAGAGCGCGCCAGCAGCACCCACGTCTGCGGCGCGCCCGCGAGGACGGACGTGGGGAAGACGGCGAAGAAGTTGGGCTCCAGCCGCCGCCAGTCCACCTCGCGGATCGACGTCACCCGCGTGGGGATGCGCACCCCCTGCACGTCCCAGGTGATGGTGTCGCCCAGCCCCACCGCCAGGTCCTCCGCGATCGCGACGTCCAGCGACACCTCCGCCGGCCGCCCGCCCCGCGACCCGCCGCCGCCCGGCCGCCACAGCCCGCCCTCCAGCATCCGCTCTGAGCCCACCAGCGTGTCGCGGAAGGTCGAGCGGTACTCGCGCCGCACCGCCCACCCTTCGGGCCCGCGCCGCTCGCCGTCCCGGTCTCCGTCCCGCTCCGGCCGCCCCTCGCGCCCGGAAGGAGCCTGATCTCCCGCCTCGGCCGTGTCCGCTTCCGGCGCGAGCGGGACGAGCTGCGCGGCCGTCTTCCCGTTGATCGAGTGGATGCGCATGGGGACGATCGGCGCGCGCTGGAGCACCTGGACCCGCTCGGCGGCCAGCGCGCCGGCGACGCCCGCCTCCTGCTGCTCCTGCACGTCGAAGAGGAGGAGGTCGGCCCGCGTCTGGGCCGCGTTGATCCGCAGGGGGCGCAGCAGGTTGTGCTGCGCGAGATAGAGCGTCGCCAGCAGGAACACGCCGAAGCCGAGGGCGAGCACCACCACGCGCGTCTGGTTCCCCGGCCGGTGCAGGTTGGCCACGCCCTGCCGGGCCGGGTACGGCAGCCCCGCCGTCCGCGCCCGGCGCACCGCGCGCGTCACCAGCCAGGCCGCCGCCCACAGCGCCAGCAGCGTCGCGCCGATCCCCGCCACGAAGCCGATCCCCGTCGCCGCCTCGCCCGCCTGCAGCACCACCAGCGCCGCGACGCTGGCGAAGAGGAGGAGCCACGCGCCCAGCGTCCACGGGTCGCGCCCCGCGCGCCCGGCCGCCTCCACCCGCCGGCGCAGCGCCTCCAGCGGCGAGACGCGCCGCGTCGCCAGCAGCGGCAGCAGCGCGAAGGCGAGCGCCACCCACACGCCCACGCCGACCCCGGTCGCCACCGCCAGCGGATCGACGGTCGTGCTGACGTCCACCGGGAGCAGGTCCGCCAGCAGCCGCGGCAGGATCCATTGCACGGCGACGCCGCCGAGCGCGCCGAGCGCTGCCCCCGCGAGCCCCATCGCCCCCGCCTGCAGGAGGTAGACGGCGATCACCTGCGGGGCGGTGGCGCCCAAGCAGCGCAGCGTGGCCACCGTCTCGCGCTTCTGGGCCATGTACGCGCCCATCGCGCTCGCCACCCCGATCCCGCCCAGCAGCAGCGCGAAGGTGCCCACCAGCCCCAGGAACGAGCCCAGTCGGCCCAGCGCCTCGTCCAGGTCGCGCTGCTGCTCGCCCGCCGTCCGCACCCCCACCCGCTCGCGGCGCAGCGCCGGCCGGTGCGCGTCCACCAGCCGCTGCGCCGCGTCCGCCCGCGGGAGGCGCACGTACGCCTCGTACTCCACCCGGCTGCCGAAGCGGATCAGCCGCGTTTCGCCCACGTAGCGCGCCGGGATCACCAGCCGCGGGGCGAAGAGCGCCGCCACGTTCACGTCGCCCGGCACCTTCTCCAGCGTCCCCGCGACACGGAAGCGCGCCTCGCCGACCGACACCGAGTCGCCCACGCGGGCGCCGAGCGCGGTGAGCAGCGCCGGGTCCAGCAGCGCGTTGCGTCCCCCGTGCAGGGTGCGCCAGCCCCCCGCGGGCGCGGTCACGATCTCGCCGTAGAAGGGGTAGCCCGGCTCCACCGCGCGCACCTGCGCCAGCCGCGTCCCCCCCGTGCGCTCCACCAGCGCCATCGAGCCGAACGAGGTGACGCGGGCGACGGGGACGCGCGCGCGCCGGAGCGAGTCGAGCAGCGCCTCCGCGCGCCGCCCGAAGGCGCGGTTGCTGGAGAAGGCCACGTCCGCGCCCAGCAGCGCGCGCGACTGGTCGCGCACCCCCGCCGCCAGGTTGGCCGCGAACGACTGCGTGGCCACCAGCGCCGCCACGCCGAGGGAGATCGAGGAAAGGAAGAGGAGGAGCCGCCGGCGCGCGAAGCGGCTCTCCCGCCAGGCCAGCGCCAGCAGCGGGCCGGAGCGCGTCACGAGCCGCCCCGCTCGTCCGACACCACCACGCCGTCCGCCAGCCGGATCACCCGCCGGGCGCGCGCCGCCAGGTCGGGGTCGTGGGTGACCAGCACCAGCGTGGTCCCCAGCTCGCGGTTCAGCTCCGTCAGCAGCTCGATGATCCGCCCGCCGGTGGCCGCGTCCAGGTTCCCCGTGGGCTCGTCGGCGAAGAGGATCGACGGCCGGTGCACGAACGCCCGCGCGATCGCCACCCGCTGCTGCTCGCCGCCGGAGAGCTGGGCGGGGAAGTGGTGCCCGCGCCCGCCGAGCCCCACCCGCGCCAGCAGCTCGTCCGCCCGCCCGCCCGCGCGCTCGCCGCGCAGCTCCAGGGGGACCTCCACGTTCTCTCGCGCGGTAAGGGTGGGGATGAGCTGGAACGATTGGAAGACGAAGCCGATCCGCTCGCGCCGGAGCCGCGCCCGGGCGTCCTCGCTGAGCGCGCCCAGGTCGGTGCCGTCCAGCCGCACGGCGCCGCCGCTGGGGCGGTCGAGCCCGGCCAGGAGCCCCAGCAGCGTGGTCTTCCCGCTCCCGGACGGCCCGACGATTGCCACCGTCTCCCCCGGCTCCACCCGGAAGCTTACGTTTCTCACGGCGGCCAGCTGCTGGCCGCCGCTCCTGTACGTCTTGGACAGATTCTCCGCGATGAGCACTGGATCCGTGTCCCGCTGGTCCCTGAGAGTCCTGGTACCGGCCTTCTTCATCATCGGCTGCCGCGCCGGGGAGCGCCAGCCCGCGGACGGCGCCCGCGGCGCCGCCGACCCCGAGCCGCCCGCCGCCCCGGCCGGGGAGCGCAGGGTGGTGCTCTTCGTGGGGACCAGCCTCACCGCCGCGCTGGGGCTGGAGCCCGAGCAGGGCTTCCCCGCGCTCATCCAGGAGAAGATCGACTCCGCGGGGCTCCCCTTCGAGGTGGTGAACGCGGGCGTGAGCGGCGAGACGTCGACCGGCGCGCGCGGCCGGATGCGCTGGCTGCTCAACCAGCCCTTCGACGTGCTGGTGCTGGAGACGGGCGCCAACGACATGCTGCGCGGCACCAGCCTGCGCCGGCTGCGCGAGAACCTCGAGGCGATCGTCGACACGGTGAAGGAGGCGCGGCCGGGAGCGCGCATCGTGCTGGCGGGGATGGTGGCCGCGCCCAACCTGGGCGAGCGCTACGGCCGGGACTTCCGCGCCGTCTACGCCGACGTCGCGCGGGAGGACACCCTGCCGCTCGTCCCCTTCCTCCTGGAGGGCGTGGCCGGCAACCCCGAGCTCAACCTGGGCGACGGCATCCACCCCAACGAGCGCGGCCACCGCATCCTCGCCGAGAACGTCTGGAGGGTGCTGGAGCCGGTGCTGCGGGCGGAAGCGAGCGCTCCACCGCGGGAGTGAGCCCGGCGAGGTCTCGCGGGCTGCGATGGAAAGATGGAAAGGGCAGTCGTCTCAGTCGAAGGGCAGGTGGCAAACAGGAGCGTCCGACCGGTGGCCGCTTTCGCGTGTATCCCTTGACGGGGCAGCGCAATCGTATCAAACTGGACGAACCGTGCGCGAACGAGGCATCACATGGAGACGAAGATGACACGCATCCCCGCGACCTATGACGGCGAGGTGATCCGCCTAGACGAGCCGTTGCCGCTGCCGCCGAACACGCGCGTGTTTGTCACCGTCGATCCGGGCGAGGCTGTTCGGAAAGGCGAGAAGTCATTCCTTGAAACTGCGCTTTCGTTGAGCGTCGACGGTCCGGAAGACTTCTCGACCCGTCTCGACGAATACCTCTACGGCGACCTTGTCGATGACGAAGACGAGTGAAGTGTTCCTCGACACTGCGTTCGCCATCGCACTCGTTGTTCCTCGTGACGCACTTCACGCCGCAGCTGTCAACGTCGCCAATCAGCTCAGGTCCGAACGGACCCGGATGATCACGACATGGGCTGTCATTCTGGAGATCGGGAACGCTCTCTCGAAGGCGCGCTACCGGTCCGTCGCCGTTTCGCTCCTCGACAGCATAGCGGAGAACCGTGACCTCGAGATCGTCCCGTTCTCGGAGCGGCTCGTCGAAGAGTCCTTTGCGCTTTTCCGGGCTCGAGGTGACAAGGAATGGAGCCTGACGGACTGCATGTCGTTCGTGGTGATGCGCCAGCGTGGAATTACGGACGCACTGACAGCGGACGATCACTTCCGCCAGGCAGGCTTCCGCCCGCTCCTGAGTGCCAGCTGATCTCCATCCTCCGGTTTTTCAACTCTCCACCAGCATCGGCGTTTCCATCACCTCCCGGAGCAGCTTCTCGACTCCCGCCTGCTCCCGGTCGGAGCGCGCGCGCAGGAGGTCGCGCGCGGAGACGATCCCGAGCAGGCGCTCCTCGCCGTCGGTGACCAGGGCCTGCTGCACGTCCGCGCCCAGCATCCGGGCGAGAGCGTCCTCAATCCCGTCGTCCGGACGGAGGGTGGCCCAGGCGTAGCGCGTCATCACGTCCTGCGCGCGGTGGCCCGGCGGGCAGCCGGCGGCCACGTGCCGCACCACCAGGTCGCGCTCGGTGATCACGCCGCGCACGCGCATCCCGCGGCGGTCGTCGACCACCGGGACCAGCGCCAGGTTGAAGTCGCGCATCGTCCGGGCGACGCGGGCGACCGGGTCGGACGCCGTGACGACGTAAGGCTGCTGAGCCATCACATCCATCACTCGCATCGTGCTTCCCTCGGGGAACGGGTGGGGAGGCAGGCACAGATCGGCGCGTCATAATACACTGCCGCGCAGCCGCGCGCAGGGGGGATCGCCCGGAGCGGCTGTCCGGAAAACCCGGTCTGCCGCCGCCCGCGTACCCACCGCCATGCGGACGGCTCAGCGGCGGCGCAGCGCCCGGGTGAGCACGCGGTCGAGCGCCGCCGCGAACGCCTGCTTCTCCTTCGCGCCGTAGGGCCGCGAGCCGCCCGTCTCCACGCCAGAGCCCCGCAGCCCGTCCATGAAGTCGCGCACGGCCAGGCGCTCGCCCACGTTCTCGGGCGTGTACTCCTCGCCGCGCGGGTCGATCACGCTCACGCCCTTCTCCACCAGCGCGGCCGCGAGGGGGATGTCGGCCGTCACGGCCACGTCGCCCGGCAGGGCGGCCTCGGCGATGTGGCGGTCGGCCGCGTCGGGGCCGCCCTCCACCCGCACGGCGGCCACGAACGCGTTGCCGGGCGGCACCTGGAGCCGCTGGTTGGCCACGAGCAGCGTCTCCAGCTCCAGGCGCCTGGCCGCGCGGAAGACGATCTCCTTCACGTCGCGCGGCGCGGCGTCCGCATCGATCCAGAGCTTCACGACGAGCACCGGGCTGGGGTGAGTGGAACCGGGGAGGGGAAGATAACCCGTCCTGACGCGACCGCATCCACCGGCCATTGCCTTCCGGCTTCCGGCGCGGCTAGATCTCCCGCTCACCCACACCGCTCATCCCGGCCTCGCTCCCCGCGCTCCCATGAACCGGCACCCTCTCCTCCGCCGCACCGTCGTCCTCGGCGGGCCTTTGCTCCTGGCCGCGTACGCGCAGGGGACGCGGGTGGCGTCCCAGGAGCCCGCCGAGCTGGTCGTCCTCCACGCGACCGTCTGGACGGGCGTGGCCGGCGCGCGCGACGCGCAGGCGCTGGCGGTGCGCGGGGGGCGGATCGTCGCGGTCGGGTCGGACCGCGAAGTGGAGCGGCTGGCCGGGCCGGGGACGCGGGTGGTCGACGCGGTGGGGCGGATGGTGGTGCCGGGGTTCATCGACTCGCACATCCACTTCCTGGGCGGCGGGTACTCGCTGGCCTCGGTGCAGCTCCGCGACGCGCGCACGCCGGAGGAGTTCACCCGACGCATCCGCGACTTCGCGCGCACGCTGCCGCCGGGCGCCTGGATCACCGAGGGGAACTGGGACCACTCGCTCTGGGGCGGCGAGCTGCCGAGGAAGGAGTGGATCGACTCGGTCACGCCCGACAACCCCGTGTGGGTGAGCCGGCTGGACGGGCACATGGCGCTGGCCAACTCCGCCGCCCTGCGCGCCGCCGGCGTCACCCGCGACACCCGCGAGGTGGAGGGCGGCACCATCGTCCGCGGCCCGGGGGGCGAGCCGGCCGGCGTGCTCAAGGACAACGCCATGGCGCTGGTGGACCGCGTGGTCCCGCCGCCGTCGCCGGAGATGCAGGACCGGGCGCTCGCCGCCGCCATGCGCTTCGTGGCGGAGCAGGGCGTCACCTCGGTGCACCACATGGGGAGCTGGGCGGACCTGGCCGCGTTCCGCCGCGCGCACGCCGCCGGGCGGCTCGGGACGCGCATCTACGCCGCCGTCCCGCTCGACGGCTGGGAACTGCTGCGCGACACCGTGGCCGCCCGCGGCCGGGGCGACGAGTGGCTGCGCATCGGCGGGCTCAAGGGGTACGTGGACGGCTCGCTCGGCTCGCACACCGCCGCCTTCCACCAGCCGTTCACCGACGCGCCGGCCGACTCCGGCCTCCTGGTCACCCCGCCGGACAGCCTCCACCGCTGGGCCGCGGGCGCCGACCGCGCCGGGCTGCAGGTGATGGTGCACGCCATCGGTGACCGGGCGAACACGATCCTCCTGGACGTCTTCGCCCGCGTAGCCAGTGAAAACGGCGCGCGAGACCGGCGCTTCCGCGTGGAGCACGCGCAGCACCTGGCCCCGCGCGACATCCCCCGCTTCGCCGCGCTGGGCGTGATCCCCAGCATGCAGCCGTACCACGCCATCGACGACGGGCGCTGGGCCGAGCGGGTGATCGGCCCCGAGCGCATCCGCACCACCTACGCCTTCCGCTCGCTGCTGGACGCGGGCGCCCGCCCGGCGTTCGGGAGCGACTGGTACGTGGCGCCGCCCACGCCGCTGGAGGGGATCTACGCCGCCGCCACCCGCAGGACGCTGGACGACCGCAACCCCGGCGGCTGGGTGCCGGAGCAGAAGATCACCGTGGAGGAGGCGCTCCGGGCCTACACCTCCGGCGCGGCGCACGCGGCGTTCGAGGAGCGCGAGAAGGGGACGCTGGAGCCGGGGAAGCTCGCCGACTTCGTGGTGCTCGACCGCGACCTGCGCCGCGTGCCGCCCGAGACCATCCGCGACGCGCGGGTGGCGATGACGGTGGTCGGCGGGCGCGTGGTCCACGAGCGCTGAGGACGGCGGACCTGCCGACGGCCGGGGGAGGTGTGTGACGTATCGGCACGAATCTGGTAATCGGCGTGCGGCGAAGGCCGGGGCCGGCCTGTTTCGCCGTCACCAGATTCCGACCAGCGCGTGAGCACCCAGCCGTCGCACCCCAGCAGGATGCCCCCCGCCGAGAGCGAAGGGAACCTCTCGCTGGAAGACGCCGCCAGCTACATGCTGGAGGAGTGCCGCATGGTGCTCCCGGGGATCCAGAGCCTCTTCGGCTTCCAGCTCATCGCCGTCTTCAACCAGGCGTTCTCCACCCGGCTCAGCGGGTTCGAGCAGAAGCTGCACCTGGGCGCCATCGTGCTGGTGGTGGTCTCCATCGCGCTGGTGATGGCGCCCGCCGCGCTGCACCGCCAGCGCGAGCCGCGCTCCGTCAGCGAGAACTTCCTGGCCGTCTCCTCGCGCCTGCTGCTCTGGAGCATGCTCCCGCTGGCGCTGGGGATCTCGCTCGACGTCTTCCTGGTGAGCCGCGTGATCCTCCGCTCGTCCACCGGCGCGCTCGCGCTGGCCGGCGTGCTCTTCGGCGTCTTCGTCCTCCTCTGGTACGGGCTGCCGCGCCGGCGCGTGATGCGCCGCCTGGCCCAGCGCTGACCTGCCGCGGATGCGGCCCCTTCCTCTCGACAGCCGCGGCGTTTCCGGGTAGACTGGAGGCCTTCGGCGCACGTTCCACGCTCACCCTCGCGGCCGCGGACTGCCTCGCGGCCGCCCCACCCGCGCGCATCCCCATGCAGGCAGCCGTTCCTCATCCGCACCGCCGGTACAAGTACTTCGACCTGATCATGGCGGCGTTCGTGACCGTGCTGCTCTGCTCCAACCTGATCGGGCCGGGGAAGCCGGCGCGGATCGGTCCGGTGAGCTTCGGGGCGGGGATCCTGTTCTTCCCGATCGCCTACCTCTTCGGCGACATCCTCACCGAAGTGTACGGCTACGCGCGCTCGCGCCGCGTGATCTGGGCGGGGTTCGCGGCGCTGGCCTTCGCCTCGCTGATGAGCGTGGTGGTGCTCGCGCTGCCGCCCGACCCCACCTGGAAGGGGCAGGCCGCGCTGGTGAGCGTGTTCGGGCAGACGCCGCGCATCGTGCTCGCCTCGCTGGCGGCGTTCTGGGTGGGCGAGTTCGCCAACTCGTACGTGCTGGCCAAGATGAAGCTCTTCACCGAGGGCCGCTGGCTCTTCACCCGCACCATCGGCTCGACGATCGTGGGCGCGGGCGTCGATTCGGCCGTCTTCTACCCGGTGGCCTTCCTGGGCGTGTGGGAGACGCAGACGGTGCTCCGGGTCACGCTCAGCAACTACGTCCTCAAGGTGCTCTGGGAGGTGATCGCCACGCCGCTCACCTACCGGGTGGTGGGCTTCCTCAAGCGCGTGGAGCACGAGGACTACTACGACCGTGACACCGACTTCACCCCGTTCTCGATCGCGGTGGAGTAACTTGCGAAGTGCGAAGTGCGAAGTGCGAAGTGCGAAGTGCGAAGTGCGAAGTGCGAAGCCGAGCGGCGATTGCCTTCGTACGCAGACAAGCACTTAGCACTTCGCACTCAGCACTTCGCACTGCGGTTTGGGGCGTGTCCCTCCGCTGCGCTCCGGGCCGGGCTGCGCGCGCGGTAGGGCAACAAACAACGTTGCCCAACCGCGCCGGGCCACCGCCGCGACGATACCCCGTGTCGCGGCGCCGTCCCGGCCCTCCGGGCGCGCATCCCTCACGCGAGTCTCTCACAGGGGGTTGCGGAACGCGTCCCGAAGCCGTACCCTTCGTCCACTTTCCTCCATTCCCTTCTTCTCCCACCTGCCCCGTCCCGCTTGCCCGCCTTCAGCGACTACGTGGTCTTCGTCGACGAGAGCGGCGACCACGGCATGGAGTCGATCGACGCCAGCTACCCCGTGTTCGTCCTGGCCTTCCTCGTCTTCGAGAAGGAAGCGTACGCGTCCGCCGCCGCGCCCGCGGTGCTGCGCTTCAAGTACCGCCACTTCGGACACGACCAGGTGATCCTGCACGAGCACGACATCCGCAAGAGCAAGGGCCCGTTCGCCTTCCTCTTCGACGCCGCGCGGCGCGACGCCTTCTTCGCCGACCTCGACCGGCTGATGGTGGAGGCGCCGTTCACGCTGGTCGCCAGCGCCATCCACAAGCAGCGCCACCGCGAGCGCTACCGCCGCCCGGCCGATCCCTACCACGTGGCCATGGGCTTCGGCCTGGAGCGCATCTACCAGCACCTGTGCGGGCGCGGGTGCAGCGGCGGCGTCACGCACCTGCTGTTCGAGCGGCGCGGGGCGAAGGAAGACGCCCGGCTGGAGGAGGCCTTCCGCCGCGTCTGCGGCGGCGACAACCACCTGCGCCGGGCGCTCCCGTTCGAGATCGTGATGACCGACAAGAAGGCGAACTCGGCCGGGCTCCAGCTCGCCGATCTGGTCGCGCGGCCGATCGGGCGCAAGGTGCTGGACCCCGCGCAGCCCAACCGCGCCTGCGACCTGCTGGAGCCCAAGTTCCGCCGCAGCCCGTCCGGTCGGAAGGAGGGGTGGGGGCTGAAGGTCTTTCCCTGAGGGAGGGACGGGCCGGAAAAACGAAAGGCCCCGGCATTTCGCCGAGGCCAGTCGCCGACCGGGTGTTCCCAGTCCAACTGCTTGGGCCGAAGTATAACCGAACCCCCTCGCCCTGTCAAGAGCGTACGTTCCGCCCCCTCACGCAGCGGGCGCGCCGACCGGAAACGCCCGCGCGTGCCACGACTCGCGCAGCGGCCGCTCCCAGCGCCCGGCGCGCACGTCGCCCACGCTGGCCGCCGTGTTGTCGAAGACCACCGTGTCCTCGCCCACTTCGCCGGACTGGGCCAGCCGGCGGAACTCGGGGCGGGGCACCCCGCGCACGGCGCCGTCCGCGCCGCGGTAGAACACCAGCGACGCCGCCTCGCGCAGCGACAGGCCCAGCTCGGCCTCCGCGTCCTTCAGCGCGCGGGTGAGCGAGTCGATCGAGCACCCCGACACCCCCGTGGCGCGCTCGTCGGCGGCCACCAGCAGGAAGCGGCCGTGGCGAAGCTCGCGCGCCCCGGCCACCGGCGCGCCGTGCGCGTGCCAGTGCGCCAGGAAGCCGTCCACGTGCCGCAGCAGCGCCGCCGACTCGTCCGGCGACAGGTCGCGGGAGGCGGCGAACACCCACACGCGGGCGTCGTCGGGCATGCGGTCGAAGTCGAAAGCGGGCATCGTTCCCCTCGGAGCAAAGTGATGGCTGCGCGCAATCTACACCTCGCGCCGTCCGGGGTGTAGTGGCGCGCGTCACGTTCCGAGCGGGAGAGCGGGGGAAAGCGCTCGGCCGCGAGGCTCGCCCGGTCCGGGGAGCCCCGCGGCCGTCCGGGCCGCGCCGCGTCGGCGCGGGCCCGGCGGTGGGCCGTGGGCTACTGCACCACGACGGTGCTGGTGTGCGCGGTGGTGCGGGTCCCCACGTCGTGGACCACGGTGAAGGTGTAGGTGCCGGGCGCCAGGTTCGACACCTGGCCCTGGTAGTTGTTGTTCGTGATCACCTGGATGCAGGCGCTGCCGTTCGGCGCGGCCGTGACCGTCACCGTCACGCTCCCCGAACGGCTGCTGTGGCTGGCCGTGACGTCGACGCACGGGTTGCCGGTGGTCAGGCTGCCGGTGAAGCCGATGACGCCCACGCCGCCCGTGGAGGTCTGCGGCGTCGCAGTGTCGTAGCTCTGCGAAGACGAGAAGGTGAGCTGGCTCTCGGCCCGGGCCGCCATGGGCTCGTCCGGCGGCGCCAGGAACGAGGCCTCCGTGGGCGAGCCGGAGTTGCACGCGGCGGTGGCGGCGAGTGCGGCGACCGTGAACAGGCCCTTGATCTTCCCGTACATCTGCGTTCCTCCAGGTCAGTGAGTCCCGTGCTTCGTCGTCGAATCCTCTTCCTCGTCCGACCGGCGGCGTCCCGCCGATCCTCACCGGGCCCGGTGCGACCCACCGCGCTCCTCCGCGGCGGATCGTGGCGTGAAGGGGTCTGGCAAGTTGCGGACCAATTCGCGTCCGAAAGTGGTGCTTTGTTCGTTTGTTCATGGCTGCCCAACCTGTTGTGCAAACGATATTTAGATGAAAACCGAGGTGGCTGCTGGTAAATTCCCTCCAGATGAAAGATCGGGGGAGTGTTGTGGCCGTAAGTATATGCGGAAGGTGAAATTAAGAACGCCCGTCCCTCGCGGCAAAAGGGGCGAGCGTCTTTGCGAAAAGTGCGCCAGGGAGGCGGCCCGCTCGAGACTCAGGCCGGAGCGTCCGCGATCTCCCGGAGCTGGTCGGCGGTGAGGCGGTAGGTGTACCACTCCTTCATGTGCCGCGCGCCCAGGCGCTCGTAGAAGTCGATGGCGAGCCGGTTCCAGTCCAGCACCACCCACTCCATCCGCCCGCACCCGCGGCGCACCGCCTCGCCGGCCAGGAAGCGGATCATCGCGCGGCCGAGCCCGTGCCTGCGCGCCTCGGGGACGACGAAGAGGTCTTCGAGGTAGAGCGTCGGCAGGGCCAGGAACGAGGAGTACGTCTCCAGGGTGATGGCGTACGCGACCGGCCGGCCCTCCATCTCGCCGATGTAGACCTGGATGCGCGGCCGGGGCCCGAACGCGTCCGCCAGCAGCCGCCCCCGCGCCTCGGGCGAGGGTCGGTCGAGCTTCTCGTAGTCGGCCAGCGCGTCCACCAGCCCCAGCCAGACCTCGCCGTCCGCCTCGCTGGCGGGACGGACCACGACTCCGTCGGACATCGTTCCAGGCTCGCGAGACGTCGATCGTCGGAAGCGAAAACGACGGCGCCGGGCCGGACCTCGGTCCAGCCCGGCGCCGGGTCGGGAAGCTACGCGCCCCGGCGCGCCCCGGCAAATCCCCGACGTGGGACGTTGCCGTTGAAGCCTCGCGCGGTTTGCGAGGCTTTCTGCGGTTGTTGCCGCGGCTTTCAGCCGCCTTCCCCAGATCGACTTCGAACTACGCCGCCGTCCTCTGCTCCCGCGCCCCGTTCACCAGCGGGATCACCTGCTCGGCGAAGCGCTCCATCTCCTCGAGCTGCGGCGAGAACTGCAGGAGCACCAGGTCCAGCCCGGCGGCCTCCAGCTCGATCAGCCGCTCGGCGATCCGCTCGGGGGTGCCCACCAGGCCGCTGCGCAGGCCCCGGTTCGACACCGAGTAGTCCTCCAGGCTCACCCGCTGCTCGAGCTGCGTGTTCGCCAGCCACTCCCGGTAGTTGTGGTAGGCGGCGCCGCTCCCCACGTCGGTGATGCGCTGCAGCTCGCGGCGCGCCTCGGCCTCGGTGTCGCGGCAGACCACGTAGCCGGCTGCGCCGTACACCATCGGCGGCAGGCCCAGCGCCTGGCGGCGGGCGCGCATGTCGGCCACCTTCGGCGCGATGTTCTCCGGCGGGTCGCCGTGCATCAGGTAGCCGTCGCAGCGGGCCGAGATCAGCTCCTTGGCCGCGGGCGACTCGCCGCCGGCGTAGATCGTGGGCCGCGGGCGGGCGGCCGGCTTGGGCTCCAGCACCGCCTCGTCCACCGTGTAGTAGCGCCCGGCGTAGCTGAAGCGCGGCTGGCTCCACACGCCGTCGACCACCTCCAGCCACTCGCGCGTGCGGGCGTAGCGGTCGTCGTGCACGTCGAACTGCACGCCGTACTTCTTCGCCTCGGTGGCCCACCAGCTCGACACCACGTTCAGCGACAACCGCCCGCCGCCGATGCGGTCGATGTTGGCCGCCTGCTTGGCGAAGATCACCGGCGGGTGGAAGGTGGGGCGCACCGCCACCATGATCTCCAGCCGCCGGGTGACCGCCGCCAGCGCCGCCGCGGTGGACCACGCCTCCAGGGTGGGCGCGTCCTGCCCCTTGATGTCGTTCAGGAACAGCTCGGCCACCAGCGTGAGGTCGAAGCCGATCTCCTCGCTCTGCCGCGCCAGGCGGCTCACGTACTCCCACGAGGCCTCCATCCCCTCGTCGTCCACGTTGCGGAGCCAGCCGCCGAAGACGGGGAGCCAGTATCCGAATCGCATGGTCAGCGCGCCTCCCCTTCCAGGTAGTCGGCCAGGCGCGCGAACGGGTCGAAGCCCACCACGCGGGGGGCGTCGGCCACGAAGTTCGACAGCGCGTTGACGTCGTAGAAGTAGTGCCGGCCGTCGCGGGCGTCGACGAAGTACTCGACGCCGCCCACCTCGATCCCCGCCGCGGCCATGATCCGCTCCACCTGCGCGACGATCTCGGCCGGCGGCTCGTACGCTTCCACGCGCAGCCCGTTCTTCGGCGCGTCGACGGCGCAGGCGGCGCGGGCGAGCTCGGCCCCGTCGGCGCGCAGGCAGACGTCGGCCGGGCAGAGGTCGAAGCTCTCGCCGGTGGTGTAGATGCGGATGGCGTACAGGTACTTCCCGCCCAGCACCTCCACGCGGGTGATGCGCCCCGCCTCGGCGGGGACGAACTCCTGCACCAGCGCGGTGGAGTCGATACCGAGGTCCAGCTCCCCGGCTTCGGCGGCCGCGCGGAGCGCCCCGGGGGTGTCGAAGCGCCGCACCCCCGCGCCGCTCCCGCCGATGTTGGGCTTGACGGCCACGGGGAAGCGCAGCCCCTCGGCGGCCGCGGGGGCCTCGGAGGGGTGGTTGATCACGCGCGTGGCCGGGTGGGGAAGGCCGAGCTGGTGCAGCAGGGCGATCTGCGCGGCCTTGGAGGTCTCGACGGCGTAGGCGGCGCGGCCGTTCACCACGCGCACGCCGGCGCGCTCCAGGTAGTCCAGCCAGCTCTGCGTGTAGAAGATGGCGTTCCCCGCGCCGCGCAGGTACGCCGACGGGCTCATGCGGTTGAACACCAGCGAGTAGCCGGGCTCCTCGGTGGGGTCGTAGCGGTGGCTCCCGGCGGGGATGCGCACGTAAGGCGTGCCGCGCCGGTCCAGCTCGGCGAAGAGCGGGCGGAACCAGTCCGGGTGCTCGTGAAAGAGCGCGATCGGGCGCTCGGCGGTTGCGGACATCTCGTCTCCTTGTCCTCCGATGGAAGCGGCCTGATACCGGGTCGCCAGAATCCTGTTCCAACAGATTCTCACCTCTGTCGGAAGCTGTTCGGAGCTCACCGCGCCCTCGTCGGTGAGCCGCATCGGGAACCCCAGACGGCGAAAGGCCGCGACTCCGGCGAGGGAGTCGCGGCCTTTTCCGCTCGTGTTCGCGTGACTTCAGATCATGCCGACCCGGTTTCGCGCGCGCGGACGCCGTCTCTACTCCCTCGCGTGAGGAGAGCACAGGGACAGCACATCATCATCGCGGCGCGGGTCTGCGTGGTCATAGGCCCAAGGCTAATCGGGGCGACGAGGAACCGCAAGTGCCGATCCGGCATCGGGGCGGGTCGGCGGCTTGCTCGCCGGATGGGATTTCGGCATTCTTTCAGAAGACCTGAGGGAAAGCGAGGAAGTCATGCTGCGAACCGTCGAAGCCGTCATCGAGGCGGGAGGCCACGTGCGCCTGCTTGAACAGGTGGACGTGAGCGAGCCGCGCCGCGCCCTCGTCACAATCCTGGACGAGACGGCAGAGGAGCCGAATCTGACTGCGCTGCTCAGCGAGGCAGCGCTTGCAGAAGACTGGAATCGTGAAGAGGAGGATGCTGCGTGGCAGCGCTTTCAGCCGGAGCCGTAGTCTTCGTCACATTTCCGTTCTCGGACCTCTCCCAGGTGAAACTGCGCCCGGCCGTCGTTCTGGCAAACGCCGGGCGCGGTGATTTCATCCTCGCACAGGTCACCAGCAATGCGTTCGCGGATCCACTCGCGATCACGCTGACGTCCCGCGATTTCGTCGCTGGATCACTGCAGCAAACCAGCTACGTGCGGCCCGGAAAGCTCTTCACGGCGAACGGAACGCTCATCGCACGGCAGGTGGGACAACTCGCGCCCGCGGCGCTGAGTCGCATCATAGATCAGGTGGTCGCGATTCTCCGTGGCGGCGCCGGTACCGATCGAGCAGGAGCTGGAAACACCGAGAAGCAGTGAACAGAGACGCGCTGACTCTCATCTTCGGCTTCCTCGTCGTCTTCGGCGCCGCGCTCTTCCTGGTGCGTCCCGAGCCGAACACACTACAGACCGCCTTTCCGCCTCGCGCTGGTCGCCGTCGGTCTCGCCGGTCTGACCGTCGTCAACGTACGCGGGCGCCGCCGCTAGACTCGCATTCGTACCCTCCTCCACTCCTCGAGTATGCCAGGCATGAAGCTGTCTCGATCCTTCACGAGCGTCGCCCTCCTCTTCCTGCCGACGCTCGCAGCGGCCCAGGCCGCCGACTCCGCCGCGCGCGTCGACAGCCTCTTCGTGCGGTGGAATTCGCGGGAGACGCCGGGGTGCACGGTGGGAGTGGGGCGCGGCGGGCGCACGCTGCTCACCCGCGCCTACGGGATGGCGGACCTGGAGCACGACGTGCCGAACACGCCGGAGACGGTGTTCGAGGCGGGCTCCGTCTCCAAGCAGTTCACCGCGGCGGCCGTCGTCCTCCTGGCCCAGCAGGGGCGCCTCTCGCTGGACGACCCGGTGCGGAAGCACGTGCCGGAGCTGCCGGACTACGGCGCGCCGCTCACCGTCCGCCACCTGCTGAACCACACCAGCGGGCTGCGCGACTGGGGGACGGTGCAGGAGATCGCCGGGTGGCCGCGGGGGACGCGCACCCACACGCACGCGCACGTGCTGGACATCGCGGCGCGGCAGCGCGCGCTCAACTTTCCGCCGGGCTCCGAGTACCTCTACAGCAACACGGGCTACAACCTGCTGGCCGTGATCGTCGACCGCGTGGCGGGCGAGCCGTTCGCGGAGTTCACGCGCCGGAGCCTCTTCCAGCCGCTGGGGATGGCGCGCACCGGGTGGCGCGACGACTTCACCCGCGTGGTGAAGGGCCGCGCGGTCGCCTACGAGCTGGGGCGCGACAGCACCTTCCACAGCCAGATGCCGTTCGAGAACGTGCACGGCAACGGCGGGCTGCTGACCACGGTGGGCGACCTGCTGCGCTGGAACGAGAACTTCGCGGACGCGCGGGTAGGCGGGCGCGTGCTGGTGGACGAGCTGCAGCGGCAGGGGGTGCTCACCAGCGGGCGGCGGATCCAGTACGCCGAGGGGCTGGTCGTCGCCCGCCACCGCGGGATCCCGGAGGTCAACCACAGCGGCGCCACCGCCGGCTACCGCGCCTGGCTGGCGCGCTACCCCGAGCAGCGGCTCTCGGTGGCGGTCCTCTGCAACGCCGCGCAGGCCAACCCCGTGGCGCTCGGCCGCCGCGTGGCCGACGTCTTCCTCCCCGTCTCCGCCGCGGCGGACGCGCCGGCGCCCGTCACCCTCTCCGCCGAGGCGCTCACGGCCCGCGCGGGGCTCTACCGCAACCGCCGCACGAGCGAGCCGGTCCGGCTGGCGGTGCGCGACGGGAAGCTGGCGGCCGAGAACGCGCCGCCGCTGGTTCCGCTCTCGGCCACGGTCTTCCAGGCGCCGAGCGGCTGGCCGCGGCTGGAGTTCGATCCCGCCCCCGCCGGCCGCGCCGCGCTGCGGCTGCTGGCAGCGGACGGCGACACCTTCGTCTACGACCCGGTGGACGACTGGGCGCCGGGCGCGGACCGGCTGGACGAGTTCGCGGGCGAGTACCGGAGCGAGGAGGCCGAGGTGGCCTACACGGCCGCCGTCGAGGACGGGAAGCTGGTGCTGCGCCGCCGCCCCGACGCGCGCGTCGAGCTGACGCCGGCGTACGTCGACGCCTTCACCGCGCCGCGCGGGTGGATCGTGCGCTTCAGCCGCGACGCCTCGGGGCGCGTGGACGGGCTGAGCGTCTGGCTCGACCGCGTCCGCGGGCTCCGCTTCGACCGCACCTCGCGCTGAGGGAGGACGACGATGGGACTGCTCGACGCCTTTCGCGGGAAGCAGCCGCCCCCGGAGCGGGAGCGGGTCACCTTCGACGACGAGGCGGTCACGCGGCGGATGGCGGACGGGAGCACCGAGACCGTGCGCTGGGACGAGCTGGAGGAGGTCTTCATCCTGACCACCGACGAGGGGCCGTTCGTGGAGGACGTCTACTGGATGCTGGCCGCCGGGGAGGGGAAGGGCGGGTGCGCGGTGCCGCAGGGAGCCGAGGGCTCCAACCGGCTGCTGGACCGCCTGCAGCAGCTTCCCGGCTTCGACAACGACGCCGTCATCCAGGCGATGATGTCGACGTCCAACGCGAAGTTCGTCTGCTGGCGCCGCGGCGATCCTGGTCGACCTTCAGCTTGACAGAGCCAGGGCCGTTCGTTTAGGATTGCGCGCATCGGGAGTCGCGTCCTGAGGGCTTGGTGGAGCAATCCGTCTGCCCCGGACGGCGACTCCTTTGTTATATCCATCGAATCGAGTCCACACGTTCTTGCGAGGTGCATTATGGACCAGGACGCTCTCCGCTGAGCGCCCCCCGCCGCGATGTGGAAGAGGGGCTCGGCGTCTAATCATCCAGAGGGATTGAGGAGGGGCGGGTGGACCAGAATCAAAAGGTGGCCGCAGTATGGGAAGCGTCGCTCACCCTATGCTGTCCTGAGTGCGCCAATGGATCTGAGCTGCTCTATGCCGAAGCCCTTCAGGTAGGGCGATGGGGTAACCTCACATGCCACCAGTGCGGAAGCACATTTACACCCGTACAAGCTGCCGACGAAATGTTCATTAGGGGGTATGAGCTAGGCTACGTCTATTACCTCGGCTGCAAGAGGATCGTTCGTTCTGTGCTCTGTCAACCAGGGCGGGCGGAGGTGGTGGACGTTCGCGGCGAATTTGAGGAGGTGTACCGGATTTTCGCTTATACCACAGGTGGCAGTTATTTAGCCGGCGGGCTGGCTACCCATTACATGTTGCAGGGACTCGCGCTTGTCTCACTTGGGGCAACCCCATACGACCTCACCGAGCAGCGACCGTTGCACGTGTTCTTGGTCATTGTTGGCAAGTCTCCCGCAGATCCACCGGTGCCGATTTGGCGCGAACTGTTTCTGGAAGCTCGTCTTGCGGGATTCCAGAGCCCTCGCCTTGCCCCGATCCACGCGGTAAGTGCACTTGATTCGTATTTTGAGACTGTATCAGGTAGGACAGTGGCTGGCAGCCGCCCGGCGGCATGGTCAAGGCTTATCGACGCGGTTGTTGGACAGTCTTTGCGGGATATTATTGGAAAGGAGACGTTCCAAGAGCTAGAGCGTCTCGTTCAGGTTCGGAACAAGGTGGCTCATGGGAAGGACCACACTTCCGTCCTACCTGCGCAGATTGGAGCGCGCGAGGCGGCGTGGCCTCAGAAACGCCGCGAAATAGGTGGTGAGTACAAGATCTCGCCCGGCGCCGAATTCTCGCTGCATGTGGCGCTTCATACCATTCGGGAGTGCCGGCACAGAATCGAGGAGATCAACCCCTCACCGGCACCTCTGACATCCGACCCGTGGTCCTTTTTCTGGTCCGCTTGACACACTGTTCCCTCCAAAGTAACAACGCCACGCGCTAACGTGCTGCGGGGATCCGGATCGACGGCGGTCCAGGGACGAAGTGCGACGCCAGCCGCCATGGCGTGGGTGGGAACGGCCGTTTAAAATTCTGCCGCTCCGCGCCTCCCGGCGCGGCGCGCCACCCACCCATCGAGGAGAAAACAGAAAAATGAGAGGGATCTGGTCCACCGCCGTCGCGGCGGCGCTCGTGCTCGGCGCCGCGTCCGGGGCCGCCGCACAGGGGATCTCGGTCGGCGTGAAGGCGGGCGTCAACGTGGCGACGCTCGGCGGCGACGACGTCGAGGACGCCGACTCGCGCATCGGCCTGGTCGGGGGTGCCTTCCTCGTCTACCGCTTCTCGGACATGCTCGCCATCCAGCCGGAGGTGCTCTACTCGCAGAAGGGGGCCTCGTTCAGCGACACAGAGGGGGAGTTGACGGTCAAGCTGGACTACGTCGACGTGCCGGTCCTGCTCAGGCTGAACGTGCCGGTCACCGGCTCGTCGCTCCGGCCGTCGGTCTTCGCCGGGCCCGTGTTCAGCCTGAGGGCGAGCTGCGGCGCCGAGGCCGAGTTCAACGGAGGTTCCGTCGAGGTCGACTGCGACGAGCTCGACGAGGAGGGCATCGCCGTCAAGGACACCGACGTCGGCCTCGCCTTCGGCGCCGGGCTGGACTTCCCGGCCGGCCGCGCGACCGTCACCCTCGACGGGCGGTACACGCTCGGCCTGAGCTCGATCGACGACTCGGATCTGGACGCGGACGTGAAGAACCGCGCGTTCGCCGTGATGCTTGGGATTGCGATCCCCCTGATGGGCCGCTGATCCCGCCGCCCCGTTTCGGTGGATAGACGCGAGCCCCTCTCCCGCGGCGCGGGAGAGGGGCTCGGTAATTCATCCATTCCATGAGGAGTGGAAGGCATCGAAGCTGCGCCTCACTCCTCACTTGGAAGCACGAGTTTGCTGCCTAAAAGGGCTTCTTGGTTAGACTCGGGCTGGAACCCGAGATCCTGTTCCACTAAGCGACCCATTAGTCTATAGAACTGCTCCTGTGTGATCAGCGACCGCTTTCGATACTCGATTAGTTTCTGTGCCTCTTTCCTGACCCGTATGCGTCCAGTCAGCGGACGTATGAAGATACCCCACGCAAGTTCCACCGGGCGCCACAGTGCCGTGCCCAGCAGCGCGCCCGTAATTAGCAGCGGGTAGAAGTCGGCCGTCGCCGCGCTACCGGTGGCCCACAGGATTCCGGCCACGCCTGCTCCGAGGACGCCTCCGAACGGCGGTGAGAACTGGCTAAGGAGCCTTAGAATCTCAGCGCTCACTAGTCACCAGCCTTGGGCTGATCCCCAAGCACGTCCTGTTCGACGGATTTCATGCCCTATTCCGCGACCAGAGTTTGGACTTTGTCGCTGATGCGCAGAGGCGCGTGCGCGGTGCCAAATGGCGATCGCCCAGAGTAGATCCGCCCTGCACGCTCCCTCCAACAGACAATACCGGGCGGTTGTTCTCCACCCGAGCCGCCGGATCACTCTCGTCCACTACAAGAAGGTCTTATCCCTTCTATTCCAGCTCTCGGGGCGTTGCGTGCAGAGAGGGTTGGGACTCCCGCCGTTGCCGTTCCGGGTCAATTCGTCTGTTGACTACTTCCGGCAGAACGTCAAGCTGCTCCGCAACGGCAGCGCGGATCTTGGGATATATCCGTTGTGAGTAGCCGGCGAGGTACTGGGCACGGCCGAACACCGAGCCCCTCTACCGCGATGCGGAAGAGGGGCTCGGCGTTTCATCCAGTGGAGATGAGGGGAATCGAACCCCTGACCTCTGCAGTGCGATTGCAGCGCTCTCCCAGCTGAGCTACATCCCCGGAAACGGCAGGAACAGCCCGCGCGCCGCGTCGGCTGTCCCTCCAGTGGTCGATCAGGGACTCGAACCCCGGACCTCTCGCATGTGAGGCGAGCGCTCTAACCAGCTGAGCTAATCGACCGTATAGCGGGGGCGGGATTCGAACCCGCGACCTTCGGGTTATGAGCCCGACGAGCTACCAGGCTGCTCCACCCCGCGACATGTTCCAACCAGTACCCCGTACGGGAATCGAACCCGTGTTTCAGCCTTGAGAGGGCTGTGTCCTAGGCCACTAGACGAACGGGGCCCAACAGTGCTCTGGAGAGGACTCGAACCTCCACGGGGTTGCCCCCACTAGATCCTGAATCTAGCGCGTCTACCAGTTCCGCCACCGGAGCATGTTCCATCCAACCAGGCGCGCCCGGAGAGATTCGAACTCCCGACCTTCTGATCCGTAGTCAGACGCTCTATCCAGCTGAGCTACGGGCGCACAGTGCACCGAGTAGGAATCGAACCTACAACCTTGGGATTAAGAGTCCCCTGCTCTGCCAGTTGAGCTATCGGTGCCTAAATCGTTGCAGGCAAGTAATTTAACACGTTTTCGCCACGCGTCAACCCTTGCCCGCGGGGGCGAATATTCTAAACAAACACAGGTGTTTCGACAAGTCCCGCGCCTTTCGCGGGCGCGGAGCGTGCAGCGGACGGCAGAAAGCGGCGGGCCCGCGCGTTCCAGCCAACGGGCACCCGGGATGCCCTCAGTCGAGGGGGAGGAAAATCATGCAGACGGAACTGGCGGCCCGCCTTGCGGAGCTGATCGACATGGTCCGCGTCGCCGCCTTCCAGGGGCTGATGACGCTGCCGTTCCTGATCACCTGGGCGTTCCGGAAGTACGAGCCCTACCAGCAGTGGCAGCGGCTCCGCGCCCGCTGGCACCGCGACCACTTCCTGCGGCTCAAAGGCCCGTAGCGGCGCGCGCAGTTCCACCGACACCCGGGAGGCGGGCATGGACCGCGAGCCGTTCGCGTTCTGCCAGGGCGTCATCATGGAGCCGGTCGAATCCGGCCCCTCCCTCTACGTGGAGCAGGCCATCCTGCAGGGCCTGCGGTCCGTCGACCCTGAGCAGACGGTCGTGCAGGGTCTCTTGCTCCTCGCCTTCGCCCTCGCGTGGGCGATCCACCGCTACCAGCCGTTCGCCGGCTGGACCGCCGTCCGCGCCCGCTGGCACCGCGCCCGGCTCTCCACGCTCCGCCACGGCTGAGCTCCCGCGTCACCCCTCGCGCAGCACGCGCTTGAGGATCTTCCCCGTGGGGCTCTTGGGGATGGCCTCCACCAGGCGCACGCTGCGCGGCACCTTGTAGGCGGCCATCCGCTCGCGGCAGAACGCCGCGATCTCCTCTTCACTCGCCGCCGCGCCGGGCTGCGGCACCACGAAGGCGGCCACTGTCTCGCCCTTCACCGGGTCCGGCAGCCCCACCACGGCGCACTCCTTCACCGCCGGGTGCAGGTACAGCACCTCCTCCACCTCGCGCGGCCACACCTTGAAGCCCGCCGCGTTGATCATGTCCTTCACCCGGTCCACCAGCCAGAAGAAGCCGTCCTCGTCGCGGTAGCCCACGTCGCCGGAGTGGAACCACCCGCCGCGCAGCGCCTCGGCCGTCTCCTCGGGGCGATTGAAGTATCCCAGCATCACGTTGGGCCCGCGGATGCAGATCTCCCCCCACTCGCCGTCGGCCACCTCACGGTCGTCCGGCCCCACCACGCGCATCTCCACGTTCTCGATCGGGGTGCCGATGGAGCCGGGGCGGTGCGCGTACTCGTGGTTGTACGCCGCGAAGGGCGAGGTCTCGGTGAGCCCGTACCCTTCGTGCACCGGCATCGCGAACACCTCGCGCCAGCGCCGCGCCACCTCCACCGGCAGCGTCGCCGCGGCCGAGAAGGAGTAGCGCAGGGCGGGGAAGTCCGCCGGGCCCACGCCGGCGTTCAGCAGGTAGATGTAGACCGTCGGCACGGCGTAGAGGTGCGTCATCCCCTGCTCGCGGAGGAGCGCGGGGGTGGCGTCGGGGTCGAAGCGGCGGTGGAGGAGGACGGTGCCGCCGGAATTGAGCGCCGCGTTGAGGATGAAGTCCTGCCCGAAGCAGTGGAAGAGCGGGACGAAGAGCGCGTGCCGGTCGCCCGGCTGCGAGCCGACGCAGTGGCAGGTGGAGTGGTAGTTGGAGACCACGTTGCCGTGCGAGAGCACCGCCCCCTTCTGCTTCCCCGTGGTCCCGGAGGTGTAGAGGATCGCCGCCGGGTCACGTGGCTCCATCTCCCGCGACCGGTAGCGCTCCGGCCGCCCCTCGC
This sequence comes from Longimicrobium sp., assembly GCA_036389795.1. Lineage (NCBI taxonomy): Bacteria > Pseudomonadati > Gemmatimonadota > Longimicrobiia > Longimicrobiales > Longimicrobiaceae > Longimicrobium > Longimicrobium sp. The sequence continues at coordinate 6,051 of DASVWD010000004.1, read as the reverse complement.
CCAGCTCGGCCAGCGTGCGCTCGCCCGGCGCCTCGCCCTCGCAGACGACCACCTCGCGCAGCGTGGCGACGTCGCCCTTGAGCGGCTGGAGCTCGGGGAGGAGCGCGGCGGTGGTGAAGACGATGCCCGCGCCGCTGTCCGCGAGCAGGTAGCGCAGCTCCTCCGTCTTCAGCAGCGCGTTCAGCGACACCGCCACGGCCCCCACCTTCTGCGCCGCCAGGTAGGCGACGGCGAAGCCGGGGACGTTGGGGAGGAAGAGCGCCACCCGGTCCCCGGCGCCGACGCCGAGCGCCTCCAGTCCGTGCGCGGTGCGGCTCACCTCCGCTTCCAGCTCGCGGTACGTCCAGCCGCGCCCCTCGAAGAGCAGGGCGGGCGCGTCGGGGAAGAGCCGGGCGGAGCGCTCCAGGTTCTGCGCGACGTTCATTGGGCGGGATCGGCGAGAGGGGTGAAGAGTGCAGCTTTGCCAAGCTATGTCGGGGACGGGAGGACTTCCAGTCGGGCGGAGAATCGCGAAACCTCTCCCGCTTCGACCTGCGTTCGCGCGGCCGCGGTGAGCCCCCTCCCCGACCCTCCCCCCGCTGCGCGGTGGGAGGGAGAACTGCAACACCCTTTGATCACGGATCGATGCAACCGCCCTGACTCACACGGTCGACCCTCCTGGGAGGGCGTGGCGGACGCATGCTCGCATGCGTACGTTGCCGGGCCGATTTCCGTCTTCCCCGATCCGCCCCGACGCAGGTCCGCATGCGCAGACTCGTCCACGCCGCCGCGGCGCTCGCGCTGTTCGCCGCCGCCCCCGCGCCCGCGCAGGGGAGCGCCGCCGCGCAGCAGCGGCCGGCGGCCACGCTGCTGGTGTTCATCGCCGTCGACCAGCTGCGGCCCGACTACTTCGAGCGCTGGGGGCCGCAGCTCACCGGCGGGCTGGCGCGGCTGTGGAACGGCGGCGCAGTGTTCACCGACGCGCACCAGGACCACGGGATCACCGAGACGGCGCCCGGGCACGCCAGCATGCTCTCGGGGCGCTTCCCGGCGCGCACCGGCATCGTCCGCAACATCGAGGGCGTGCAGGACCGCCAGGCGCCGATCGTGGGCGGCGACAGCGCGATGGGGGCCTCGCCGTTCCGCTTCCGCGGCGGCACGCTCACCGACTGGCTGCGGGTGAAGGACCCGCGCACGCGCGCCCTCTCCGTCTCGCGCAAGGACCGCGGCGCCATCCTGCCGCTCGGCCGCGCGCACCAGCAGGTGTTCTGGTACGCGTACGACGGCCGCTTCTCCACCAGCACCTACTACGCCGACACCCTGCCGGCGTGGGTGCGGCGCTTCAACGCCCGCGCCGCGGTGCGCCGGCTGATGGGGCAGAGCTGGACGCCGCTCCTCCCCGCCTCGGCGTACCCCGAGCCCGACAGCGTGCCGGCGGAGAGCCGGGGGACGGACTTCACCTTCCCGCACGTGCTCCCCGCCGACTCGGCGCAGGCGGTGCGCCTGGTGACGGAGTTCCCCTGGATGGACCAGATGATCCTGGACCTGGCGCTGGAGGGCTTGCGCGAGACGGGGCTGGGCACCCGCGAGTGGACGGACGTGCTCGCGATCTCCCTGTCGACCACGGACGCGGTCGGCCACCGCTACGGGCCCGACTCGCGCGAACTGCACGACCACGTGCTGCGGCTGGACCGGATGCTGGGCGCCTTCCTGGACTCGCTGTACGCGCGGCGCGACCCGGCGCGGGTGGTCGTCGCGCTCACGGCGGACCACGGGGTGGCCCGCCTCCCCGAGGTGGCGTTCGGCGCCGAGGCGGCGGCGCGCTACAAGGTGGGCCACGAGCCCTTCCGCCGCTGGCTGTACGACGCGCTCGGCCCGATGGGGGTGGACACCTCGGCGGTGGAGTTCGACGACGGGCTGGTGCTGATGGACCCGGAGCCCTTCGCCGCCGCGGGACGCGACCCGGCGGCGCTGGCGCGCGCCTTCGTGGAGTACGCGCGCACCGTCCCCGGGGTGCTGCGCGCCGACCAGCCGGCGGACCTGGCGCGCGACTCGGCGAACGACGCGGTGGCGCGCCGCTGGGTGCACATGCTCCCGCCGGACCTGCCGGTGCGGGCGCTGGTGACGCTGCGCCCCGGCTACGTGTGGGGGGCGGCCACGTACGCCCAGCACGGCTCGCCGCACGACTACGACACGCGCGTGCCGGTGATCTTCTACGGCGCGCCGTTCCGGCCGGGGAAGTACGCCCGCTTCGCCCGCGTGGTCGATATCGCGCCCACCCTGGCGCGCGTGCTGCGCGTGGCCCCCGGCGAGCCGCTGGACGGGAGGGTGCTGGAGGAGGCGCTGCGGTAGGCGAGGGGCCCTCACCCGGCGCCGCTACCGCGTCGCCACCCTCTCCCAACTTCGGGAGAGGGTACTTTGCCGGTCTGGTGCGGAGGAGGGCCTTCGCGCGAACTCGCATGCCGCGCGACGAAACCCCGCGTGAGGGATGCGCGCCCGACAGGGCGCGCGCAGCCCGGCCCGGAGCGCAGCGGAGGGACACGCCCAGAACTGCAGTGCTAAGTCCCGAGTGCGAAGTGCGTGGGCAGGAAGCACGAGGCCCCGCCCGGACGGGTCCGGGCGGGGCCTCGCGTCTCGGCGGTGTGGGGTTACTGCATCCGCTCGAGCTTCAGGGTGTACTTGCCGGTGTTGCCGCCCGAGAGCGAGTTGGCGCGGACCACGTAGCGGCCGGCCGCGGGGAGCGTCACCTCGAGCTGCGAGTTGGTGCCGTCGTCGCCGCCGTCGTCGTTGCTGCTGATCTCGCTGAAGCTGCCGCCCTCCATCCGCCCGAACGCCACGAAGGTGTCGAACTCGTCGGAGCGCATGGTGATGCGCAGGCGCTCGCCCGCGCGCCCCTCGAAGGCGTAGAGGTCGTAGTACGAGTCGTCCTCCATCGCCGCGTCTTCGTCGGTGAGCTCGCCGTTGACCTCCTGCCCCACGGTGATCGGGCGCGGGGCGGGGGCGGGCGGCGGGGGCGGGCGCTCGGTGACGGTGAGGGTGTAGGGGCCGGTGGCGGTGCCCATCGAGTTGGCGCGGATCTGGAACTCGCCGTTCTCGGGGACCGTCACCCGGAGCCGCGAGTTGGTGTCGTCGCCGCCGTCGTCGTCGGTGCCGGTGGCGTTGAACTCGTCGCCCTCCATCCGCCCGAACGAGAGGAAGGTGTCGAACGAGTCGGACTTCATCTCGATCAGGAGCCGCTGCCCGGCGCGCGCGCTGATCACCCAGGTGTCGTAGAAGGTGTCGTCGTCTTCCAGGATGGCATCGGTCTCGGCCAGGGCGCCGGTGACGGTCTGCCCCAGGCGCACCTCGCGAGCCTGGGCGGTGGTGGGCTCGGGCGCGGTCTCCAGCGCCAGGGTGTAGGCGCCCACCCCCTCCTCGGCCAGCGACTGCGCCACCAGCAGGTACTGGCCGTCTTCGGGGACCACGAAGCGCACCCGCGCGTCGGTGCCGCCGCCGCGGTCGTCGTCGGTCTTGAAGGCGTCGGTGATCCCGCCCACCGAGCGCGCCACGGTCAGGAAGGCGTCGAACGCCTCGGAGCGCATGGTGGCCACCAGGCGCTGCCCCTTGCGCGCGTCGAAGCGGTAGACCTTGAAGCGGCCGCGCTCGCTGAGCGCGGGGTCGCTCTCGGCCAGCGAGCCGCTCACCGTCTGCCCCACCCGGATGGGCTGCGGGGTCTGCGCCCGCGCCGGCGACGCCAGGAGCGGCGCCAGGGTCGCCGCGAGCGCCGCCCCGCACAGGATCCGTCTCATGTCTTTCCCCCCGTCGTGAGGATGTTCCCGGCCGGCGGAAGGGTTTCCGCGCGGCCCCTGCCCGGCCCGCACCGCCTTCAGCGCGAGCGCGCCTCCAGCGTGTAGGCGCCGGTCTCGCCGGCCGCGTACGAGCTCGCGCGGATCACGTAGGCCCCCGCCGCCGGGAGCGTCACCACCAGCAGCGAGTTGGTCCCGTCGGACCCGTCGTCGGACGCGCCGATCTCCACGAAGCGCCCGTCCGCCACCCGGCCGATGGAGACCACCGCGTCCACCTCGTCGGAGCGCAGCGCCAGGGTGAGCGTCTCGCCCGCGCGGCCCTCGTAGGTCCAGACGTCGTAGAAGGCTCCCTCCTCGGTCTGCGGGTCACCCGCCTCCAGCGCGCCGGCGACCGTCTCGCCCGCGCGCACGGGCCGGGCGCGCGAGAGGTCGGGCGCCGGGGGGCGGGAGCGCGCCGCGGAAGCCGACGCGGGCTCCACGCTGAGCGTGTAGCTCCCCGTCTCGCCCGCGCCCAGGGTGTTGGCGCGGATGGCGTACTCGCCCTCGCCGCCCAGGGTGACCTGGAGCCGCGCGTCGGTCCCCCCGCCGCCGTCGTCGTCGCTGTCGATCTCCTCCCACTCACCGCCGGCGAGCCGCCCCCACCCCAGGTACGCGTCGAAGTCGGCGGAGCGCAGGGTGACCACGATGCGCTGCCCCGGCGGCCCGCGGTAGCTCCACAGCTCGTAGAACGAGTCGTCGTCCTCGTCGCGCGCGTCGCCTTCGTCCAGCCGGCCCGTCACCGTCTGCCCCAGCGAGATCTCGCGCACGGCGGGGGCGGCGGCGGCCTCGACGCTGAGCGTGTAGTCGCCCGTCTCGCCCTCGCCGAGCGTGTTGACGCGGATGCCGTAGACGCCGTCGGCCGGGAGCGTGGCGGTGATGCGCGCGTCGGTGCCGCCGGCGCCGTCGTCGTCGGTCTCGCAGTCGCCCTCGCACTCGCCGCCGCTCAGGCGCCCGAACGCCAGGTAGGCGTCAAAGTCGCCGGAGCGGAGCGTGACGGTCAGGCGCTCGCCGGCGCGGCCCCGGTAGCTCCACACCTCGTAGTACGAGCCGTCGTCCAGGCGAAGGTCGGAGCCGTCGAGCCGGCCGGAGACCGTCTGCCCGACGCGGATGAACTGCTGGGCCGCCGCCGGCGCCGCGGCGAGCGCGGCCGCGCACACGGCACCCAGGGCCAGGGCTGTCACGCGCATGGAACGTGGAGCGGAAGGGTGGGGGATACCGCCGGCGGGCGCTTCGGGGCCAATCTAGCGGACGGCTGAAGCCGCAGCAACAACGGCAGGAAGCCTCGCAAACCCCGCGAGGCTGTGGGGCGGGCTTCGCGCGCACCGGCCGGCATCACGCCGATGCGCACACTCACGCACTCACGCACTTTCGCACTTGCCGTTGGTCAGTCGTCGTCCTCGTACATGCGGGCCTGCTCGTCCTCGAACGTCTCCTGGAGGGCGCGCTCCCAGGGGACGCGCTCGCTCATGGCGCGGGCCTGGGCCTCGTTCCAGATGCCGCGCAGGAGCACGTCGCGCGCGCCGGCGGGGAGCCCCTCGCGCACGCGCCGCAGCTCGGCGATGCGCTCGGCCAGGGAGAGGAGCTCGGGCGGGATGTCGGCCTGCGGGGCCAGCCAGCGCGCGCCGGCGGTCTCCGGCGTGCGCCCGTCGCCCTCCACCGCTTTCGGCGCGGGCGGGGGAGCGAAGCGCCGCGGGTCGCGCGCGATGCGCAGCGCCAGGCTCCCGTCGGCGAACGGCTGCCACCAGTCGATCAGCCCGCCGTTCAGCTCGTCGAGCAGCTTCTCCACCGCCAGGCGCACCGGGCCCTTCCCCCGGCCGTGCCGCCGGACGCGCTCCACGACCAGCAGGAGGTCGGCGCCGGGCTCCTCGTGCGCGAAGGTCTGGATCCAGCGCAGCGCCCGCTCGCGCGCCGAATCGGGCCCCTCCCTCTGCAGGTCCAGCCGCCGCGTGGGCGGGTAGTGGCGCGCCTCGTACTCGCGCGCCAGCTCGTCCAGCCGTGTCACCGCGCCTCTCCGTGTCGGTTTTCCGCGCCCCCGTACCCCGATACGCACGGAAAGGACCGGGCGCGCCGCAGCCACTGGCGAACCGCGGAACTGCGAACCCCGGGCTCGGGCGTGTCCCTCCGCTGCGCTCCGGGCCGGGCTGCGCGCGCCGTAGGCCTGCAAACAACGCAGGCCAACGGCGCCGGGCCACCGCCGCCACGAAACCCCTGTGGCGGCGGCGTCCCGGCCCTGTCGGGCGCGCATCCC
>DASVWD010000003.1 GCA_036389795.1 Longimicrobium sp. | reverse complement strand
TCCCGAGGAATCTACCCGCGGCCGGCAGGAGGCCGGACCGATGCACGGAGCCAGCGTCCGGGCGGGGTGAGTAGATTCCTCGGGCGCCGCCCAACTGAGGTGTGAAATTCGGATCGGTGCTGCGGCGCCGCTCGGAATGACCTGGTTCGCGAGAGGACCGGATTGCACACTGATTCTTGGAATCCGCTCCAGGGCGGCGGGTGAGGGCCCCCGCCGCCGCGCCGGAGCCCGGTTCCGCACCCCGCACTTCGCACTTCGCGCTGCCGTTCCGTAAAGGCCTGTCCACGCACGACTTGAATCGTTCCGGGTCCCGCAGGTGGCTCGCTTCTTGCCCCCTCCACACGCCGGCGCGGAAACGGTTCTCCCGTTCCGCGCGCTCACCGGACCCGATTCTCCCGATCCTCCCCCTCACCCGGGGAGGGGAGGAAATTCCTGACGTGGACAGCAAGGGCACCATCCTGGTGGTCGACGACAACCGGGACAACGTGGAGATCCTGCGCGCCTTCCTGGAGTCGCGCGGGTACGTGGTGGCCGAGGCCCCCGACGGCAAGACCGCGCTGGCCCGCATGGAGCAGGTGCGCCCCGAGCTGGTGCTGCTGGACGTGATGATGCCGGGGATGGACGGCTGGCAGGTGTGCCGCACCATCAAGGGGCACCCCGAGTTCGGCGCCGCCACCCGCGTGGTGATGGTCACCGCCAAGGGCGCCTTCGAGGACAAGTTCGAGGGGCTGCGCTCCGGCGCCGACGACTACGTGGTCAAGCCGGTGGACTTCAAGGACCTGCTGGAGAAGGTGGAGCGCAACCTGGCGGCCAGGGGCGGCCGGGCGTGAGGATCGTCGGCTACGTGGGCGACGAGGCGCTCGGGCAGGCGCTCGCCGACGCGGCGGCCCGCCTGGGGGCCGAGCTCACCACCATCAACGCCGGCGAGCGGCACCGCGCCCCGAACGCCGAGCAGCTCCTCCCGGTGCTGCGCACCCACCCCGACGTCCTCCTCTTCGAGTTCCGCGCCGAGCTGCTCGACACCGTGCGCGCCGAGACGCGCACCCGCGGCATCTGCCTGCTGGCCGCTTGCCGCGGCGAGGACGAGGCGCGCCTGGCCGTGCGCGCGGGGGTGGAGGACTGGCTGCTGCTGCCGGCGAGCGCCGACGAGGTGCACGCCCGGATCTGGGCGGTGAGCGCGCGCCCGAACCGCACCGCCGTCCCCCAGCTCACCAGCGAGATCGCCGACCACCTGCGCTACGAGGAGCTCCTCTACGACCGCTACACCGGCTTCCCCACGCTGCCGGTGATGCTGGAGCGCGGCCGCGAGATCCTGGAGGGGCGCGGGCGGATGACGCTGCTGTACATCGAGTTCGTCCGCTACTCGAAGCTGGAGGAGATCTACGGCTGGGAGAAGCTGGACGAGGTGCTGCAGACCACCGCCAACGCCGTGCGCGAGTTCTACGACCGCCGCCGGGGCGACCAGGAGAGCCTGCTCATGGTCAGCCACACCGGCGACGACGACTTCATCTTCTTCACCGACTTCCCCGAGCCCGTGGACCAGGCCGAGCGCCGCATCAACGAGATGGCGCAGGAGCTGGAGGCCCACGTGCACGGCCGCATCGAGACCGAGCACGGCGAGGATATCGCGGGGCTCTTCGAGATCTACGTGGGCAGCGCCACCCTCTTCCGCAACCCCAAGCTGCGCCCCGAGCGCATCATCTACCGCGGCATCCGCGAGGCGGCGGCCGCAGCGCGCGGGGTGGAGAGCCGCGAGCGCAGCCGCAAGGTGGCGGACCTCAAGGAGACGCTGCGCGACGAGGCCGTCTACATCGTCTACCACCCGATCGTGGTGACGGCGACGAAGGAGGTCTACGGCTACGAGGCGCTGGCCCGCGGCGCCAAGCGCGCGCTGCGCTCGCCCGAGGTGCTCTTCGGGGTGGCCGAGGAGGCCAACCTGATCTGGGAGCTGTCGCGGCTGTGCCGCAAGAAGGCGATCGAGGGGATCGACACCTACCTGGAGCCGGGGCAGCTCCTCTTCCTCAACATCGACCCGCACGACTTCCGCGACCCCAGCTTCCGCTACCTGGACGTGGACGACCTGGGGGTGGAGGACCCCAGCCGCATCGTGCTGGAGATCACGGAGCGGACGGCGATCACCGACTACCCCAAGTTCCAGGGCTACCTGAAGGAGTTCCGCGACCGCGGCTTCCGCTTCGCGGTGGACGACGCGGGGAGCGGCTACGCGGGGCTGGGGAGCATCGCCAACCTGGAGCCCGACTTCATCAAGCTCGACATCTCGCTGATCTCGGGGATCGACGCCAACTTCATGAAGCAGAACCTGGTGGAGACCATGGTGCAGTTCGCCACCGACCACGGCATCAAGGTGATCGCCGAGGGCGTGGAGCGCGAGGAGGAGTACCAGACGGTCAAGCAGCTCGGCGTGCACCTCACCCAGGGCTTCTACTTCCACGACGCCGTCACCAACCTCCCGCCGCGCGAGGTGGCGAAGGCGAGGTAGTGCGTGAGTGCGTGAGTGCGTGAGTGCGAAAGTACGAAAGTACGCCTCTCCGATCCCCCTTCCCGCTGTCATCCCGAGGGCGCGGTAGCGACCCGAGGGATCTACTCGACGAATCTGGTGGATGGCGGGCCGTGCAGGTCTCGACGCCGCCTTCCGATCCCCCGCGGTTCCTCCAGCCGGTCCGTTCGCCGTGGCCTATCTCATGCACTGACAATCACTTCCAAGCGGTTGACCCACTGCGGAGGGGAATGCGATGAAGAAGAGGCTGATGCGGAAGATGCTGCTGCCGGCGGTGGGGAGCGGCTCCGCCTGGCTGGCCACGCTCGCGGCCGAGAAGGTGATGGAGAAGGGGATGCGGAAGCTCCGCGGCCGCAGGCTGCCCCTGCTCGCGGGCAAGCGCTCGCTGGCCTGGACCGCGGCGTCGGCGGCGCTCAGCAGCGTGGCCGCCTTGGCCGCCGAGCACGGCGCCGAGCGGGCCGTCCGCCGGGCGACGAGGCGGCGCCGGAAGTAGCGCTGCGGCGCAGACTCCGCGGTCTTCCGGGCCGGGCTCCCGCGACAGGGGGCCCGGTCCGGCTCGCGTCCGGCGCCTGCCGATCCGCCCGAGCCCGAAATCTTTTCGCGTGACCCGGCGCTCCGATCCGTCGTCCGGGTGTGCCCCGGCGGCGGAAATCGAGCGCCGGCGCGCTGGATGCCGTCTGGCACGCCGCTCGCGAAGTGGACGCACCGCACCCGGAGGCACGCGAAAGAGGCCCATGGACGATCAGACCGGTATTTCGGCCCCGCCCGGGGCCGCGGAGCCGGGCGCGCCGGCGGTTCCCGCGGCGGCGCCCTCGCCCGTTACGGAGCTGGCGCGGCTGCTGGAGTCGCGGCGCGGGGAGCGGCACGTGGTGGCCATCCAGGACTTCCCCGACCCCGACGCCATCTCGTCGGGGATGGCGTACCGCGAGATCGCCCGCGTGTTCGGCATCGACGCCGACATCGTGTACGACGGGCACGTCAGCCACCCCGAGAACCTGGCGCTGGTGAACCTGCTGGAGATCCGGCTGATCCGCTACGAGCCGGACCTCGACCTGGAGCAGTACGCGGCGGCCGTCTACGTCGACAACCAGGGGACCACCACGCACCTGACCGAGCGGCTCAAGGCGGCCGGCGTCCCCACGCTGGCGGTGATCGACCACCACGACCCGCAGGACGTGCTGGACCCGATCTTCAGCGACGTGCGGCCGGTGGGCGCGGCGGCCACCCTCTTCACCGAGTACCTGCAGAGCGGCCTCGTCCTGAAGCTGGACCCGGGCAACGAGCACCACGTGCGGCTGGCCACCGCGCTCATGCACGGCCTGCACAGCGAGACCGACGGCTTCGTGCGGGCGCGCCCCGGGGAGTACCAGGCGGCGGCGTACCTCAGCCGCTTCATGGACCCCGACCTGCTGGAGCGCGTGCTGTGCGTGCAGAAGTCGCACGGCACGCTGCGGGTGATCGAGGAGGCGCTGCACAGCCGCGTGGTGGCGAGCGGCTTCTCGGTGGCCGGCGTGGGCTACCTGCGCTGGGCCGACCGCGACGCCATCCCCCAGGCCGCCGACTTCCTGCTGACCGAGGAGAACGTCCACACCAGCGTGGTCTACGGCCTGCTGAGCGACGGCCAGGGCCGCGAGGTGGTCTCGGGGAGCCTGCGCACCCTGAAGACCACGCTCCGGGTGGACCGCTTCCTCAAGGACGCGCTGGGCGAGGACCGCAACGGGCGCCCCTACGGCGGCGGGCGCAGCCGGGCCGGCGGCTTCGAGATCGACCTGGGCTTCCTGAAGGGCGACGGCGACGACGCGGAGCAGCGCCAGATGAAGTGGGCGCTCTTCGACCGCCGCATCCGCCGCAAGCTCTTCCGGGCGGCCGGCGTCGAGAACCTGGACGAGGTCTGCGAGCCCGACGGGGACGACGACGAGGACTGAGCCGGGAAGCGGAAGAAAGGCGCCGCCGCCGGACG
>DASVWD010000002.1 GCA_036389795.1 Longimicrobium sp. | reverse complement strand
CGCCGGGCGCACGCGGCTGGAGACGGAGAACCTGATCGGCTTCTTCGTCAACACGCTGGTGATCCGCACCGGGCTGGGGGGCGACCCCACCTTCCGCGAGGTGCTCGCGCGGGTGCGGGACGGGGTGCTGGAGGCGCAGGCGCACCAGGACGTCCCGTTCGAGCGGCTGGTGGAGGAGCTGGAGGTGGAGCGCAGCCTGGCGCACACGCCGCTCTTCCAGGTGATGTTCACCCTCGAGCAGGCGGCGCGCGGCGAGGGCGGCGGCGGCGAGCTGCGGCTGGGCGGAGCGGACATCGCCCCCGTCGCCTCCAGCAGCGGGACGGCGAAGTTCGACCTCACGCTGGGGATGAGCGACTTCGGCGACCACGTCGCGGGGTCGATCTCCTACCGCGCGGAGCTGTTCGACCCCGCCACCGTGGAGCGGATGGCCGGCCACCTGGCGCGCCTGCTGGAGCAGGCCGCGGCGGACCCCGACCTCCGGCTCTCGGAGCTGGAGCTGCTGGACGGCGCCGAGCGGCGGCGGGTGGTGGAGGAGTGGAACGCCACCGCGCGCCCCTACCCGCGCGGGCGGTGCGTGCACGAGCTGTTCGCGGAGCGGGCGGCGCGCGCGCCGGACGCGGTCGCGGTTGAATTCGGCGACCAGCGACTGAGCTACGCGGAGCTGGACGCGCGGGCTGGCCGCCTGGCGCGCCGCCTCCGCGCGATGGGGGTGGGTCCGGAGACCGTCGTCGCGCTCTGCCTGGACCGCTCGCCCGCGCTGGTGGTGGGCGCGCTCGCGGTCCTCGAGGCGGGCGGCGCCTACCTCCCGCTCGACCCCGACGCCCCGGCCGAGCGGCTGCGCTACATGCTGGAGGACTCCGGCGCGCGGGTGCTGCTGACCCGCGCCGCGCTCAGCGGACGGGCGGCGGAGGCGGCCGGCGCGGCCGTCGAGGTGGTGCTCGTCGACGCGGCCGAGGCAGCCGAGGCGGACGCCGGGGATGGGCCGGAGGAGCTGGTGAGCGGGGTGGGGGCCGAGAACCTGGCGTACGTCATCTACACCTCCGGCTCGACGGGCCGTCCGAAGGGCGTGCAGGTGACGCACGGCTCGCTCGCCAACCTGGTCGGGTGGCACCGCGAGGCGTTCGGCGTGACTGCGGCGGACCGGGCCACGCTGGTGGCGTCGCCGGGCTTCGACGCCGCGGTGTGGGAGACGTGGCCGTACCTGGCCGCCGGGGCCTGCCTGTGCATCCCGGACGACGCGGTGCGCGCCGCGCCGGCGCCGCTATGCGACTGGATGGTGGCGGCGGGCGTCACCGTAAGCTTCCTCCCCACGCCGCTGGCCGAGAGCGTGCTGGCGCTGGCGTGGCCGGCGGACGCCGCCCTGCGGCTGGTCCTCACCGGCGGCGACCGGCTGGCCAGCCGTCCCTCGCCGGATCTTCCGTGGCGGCTGGTCAACAACTACGGTCCCACCGAGAACACGGTGGTGAGCACCTCCGGCGTGGTGGAGCCGCGGGACGGGCGGGACGCCGGCGCGCCCACCATCGGCCGCCCGGTCGCCAACACGCGGGCGTACGTGCTGGACGCCTCGCTGCGGCCGGCGCCCGTGGGAGTGGCGGGCGAGCTGTACGTGGGCGGCGACGGGCTGGCGCGGGGATACCTGGGGCGGCCCGCGCTCACGGCGGAGCGCTTCGTCCCCGACCCCTTCGCCGTGGAGCCCGGCGCGCGGCTGTACCGGACGGGCGACCGGGCGCGCTGGCGGGCGGACGGCGAGATCGAGTTCCTGGGGCGCCTGGACTTCCAGGTGAAGGTGCGGGGCTTCCGCATCGAGCCGGGGGAGATCGAGGCGGCGCTGCTGCGCCACCCGCAGGTGCGCGAGGCGGTGGTGCTGGCGCGCGAGGACCGGCCCGGCGAGAAGCGGCTGGTCGCGTACGTGGTGGCGGACGGGGGGTGGCCGGGCGCGGATGCGCTCCGCGCGCACCTTTCGGCGCGCCTCCCCGACTACATGGTCCCCGGCGCGCTGGTGGAGCTGGACGCGCTGCCGCTCACCTCCAGCGGCAAGGTGGACCGGCGGGCGCTGCCGGCGCCCGAGCTCGCGGCGGAGCGTCCGTACGTGGCGCCGCGCACGGCGGCCGAGGAGGTGCTGGCGGCCACCTGGAGCGCGGTGCTGGGCGTGGAGCGCGTCGGGGTCGAGGACAACTTCTTCGAGCTGGGCGGGCATTCGCTGATCGCCACGCGGGTGGTGTCGCGGGTGCGCAGCGCGTTCGGGGTGGAGCTGCCGCTGCGCGCGGTCTTCGAGGCGCAGACGGTGCGCGCGCTCGCCGCCCGCGTCGAGGCGCTCGGGAGCGGCGGGGCGACGCTGGACGCGCCGCCCATCGTCCCCGTCCCGCGCGACCTCGAGCTGCCGCTCTCCTTCGCCCAGCAGCGGCTGTGGTTCATCGACCGCCTGCAGCCGGGGAGCGCCGCCTACAACATCCCGGTCGCCCTGCGGCTGCGCGGGGAGCTCGACGCGGCCGCGCTGGCGTGGGCGCTCACCGAAGTGGTGCGCCGCCACGAGGTGCTGCGCACCACCTTCGGGGTGGGCGCGGACGGGGAGCCGGTGCAGGTGGTGCACGCGCCGGCGCCCGTGCGCCTGCCGGTGATCGACCTCGCCGCCGCCGACCCGGACCGGCGCGAGGCGCTGGTCGGGCGGCGGGCGAACGACGAGGCGTCGCGGCCCTTCGACCTGGCCCGGGGGCCGGTGCTGCGCTGCGCGCTGCTGCGGCTGGGCGCCGGGGAGTCCGTCGTCCTCTTCACCATGCACCACATCGCCAGCGACGGCTGGTCGATGGAGATCCTGCAGCGCGAAGTGACGGCGCTGTACGGCGCCCGCGCGCGCGGGGACGACGCGGATCTCCCCGAGCTGCCGGTGCAGTACGCGGACTACGCGGTGTGGCAGCGGCGCTGGCTGGAGGGCGAGGTGCTGGAGCGCCAGGTGGCGTACTGGCGCGACCGGCTGAGCGGCGCGCCGGCGGTGCTGGAGCTGCCGGCCGACCATCCGCGTCCCGCGGTGGCGGGCGGGCGCGGGGCGGGCCACGCCTTCGCCCTCCCGCCGGAGCTGTCGCGGGCGCTGCGCGAGCTCTCCCGCCGCGAGGGCGCCACGCTGTTCATGACGCTGCTGGCCGCGTGGAGCTCGCTCCTGGCCCGCTACGGCGCGGGCGGCGACGTGCCGGTGGGGACGCCGGTCGCCGGGCGCACGCGGCTGGAGACGGAGGGGCTGATCGGCTTCTTCGTCAACACGCTGGTGATCCGCACGCGCCTGGACGGCGATCCCACCTTCCGCGAGGTGCTGGGCCGGGTGCGCGAGGGCGTCCTGGAGGCGCAGGCGCACCAGGACCTCCCCTTCGAGCGGCTGATCGACGAGCTGGCGGTGGAGCGCAGCCTGGCGCACACCCCGCTCTTCCAGGTGAGCTTCACCCTCGAACAGGCGGCGCACGGCGGCGGCGACGGCGGCGGCGGCGGGCTGCGGCTGGGCGGGGCGGAGATCGCCCCCGTCGCCTCCAGCAGCGGGACGGCGAAGTTCGACCTCACGCTGGGGATGAGCGACTTCGGCGACCACGTCGCGGGGACCATCTCCTACCGCGCGGAGCTGTTCGACGCGGCCACCGTGGAGCGGATGGCCGGCCACCTGGCGCGCCTGCTGGAGCGCGCCGCGGCCGATCCCGACGCCCGCCTCTCGGAGATCGAGCTGCTGGACGGCGCCGAGCGGCGGCAAGTGCTGGAGGAGTGGAACGCCGCCGACGCCGACCTCCCCGAGCGCACCCTGCACGCGCTCTTCGCCGCCCAGGCCGCGCGCACGCCGGACGCGCCCGCCGCCGAGTTCGCGGGCGAGACGCTGACGTACGCCTCGCTCGACGCGCGGGCCGAGCGTCTCGCGCGCCGGCTCCGCTGCGCGGGCGTGGGCCCGGAGACGGTCGTCGCGCTCTCGGTGGAGCGCTCGCTCCGGCTCCCGGTGGCGCTCCTGGGGGTGCTCAAGGCGGGCGGCGCTTACCTCCCGCTCGACCCGTCGTATCCGCCCGAGCGGCTCCGCTACATGCTGGAGGATTCCCGCGCCGGCGTCCTGCTCACCGAGCGGGCGGTCGGGGAGGGGATCGCCGCCGAACTCTCGGCCGCGGGCGGAACCGTGGTCTTCCTGGACGAGGACGACGAGCACGGCGGGGATGCGCCCGAGCGGGCGGCGGAGCCCGGCCCGGCCGCGGCGCCGGGGAACCTGGCGTACGTGATCTACACCTCGGGGACCACGGGGCGGCCCAAGGGCGTGATGGTGACGCACCGCTCCGCGGCCCGGCTGGTGATGGCGCAGACGGAGAAGCTCGGCTTCGGACCCGGCGAGCGGGTGCTCCAGTTCGCGCCGCTCAGCTTCGACACCTCGGTGGCGGAGATCTTCACCGCGCTCTGCTCGGGATCGTGCCTGGTCGGCGAGCCCGCCGACGCGCTCCTCCCCGGGGCGCCGCTGGCGCGGCTGCTGGCGGAGCGGCGGATCACCCACGCCAAGTTCACCCCCTCCGCCCTGGCGGCGGTCCCGCCCGCCGCGCTGCCGGAGCTGCGGACGCTCGTCGTCGGCGGCGAGGCGTGCACGGGCGAGCTGGTGGCGCGGTGGGGGGAGGGGCGGCGGTTCATCAACGTCTACGGCCCCACCGAGGCCACCGTCCGCGCCGCCTGGGCCGAGCTCACCCCCGCGGACGCCGTTCCTCCGATCGGCCGCCCGCTGGCCGGCGCGCGGCTGTACGTGCTGGACGAGGCCTTCGCTCCGCGCCCGGTGGGCGTGGCGGGCGAGCTGTACGTCGGCGGCGAGGGAGTGGCGCGCGGCTACCTGGGGCGGCCGGCGCTCACGGCGGAGCGCTTCGTCCCGGACCCGTTCGCGGTCGAGCCCGGCATGCGGCTCTACCGCACCGGCGACCGGGCGCGGTGGCGCTCGGACGGGCAGCTGGACTTCCTCGGCCGGGTGGACGAGCAGGTGAAGGTGCGGGGCTACCGCATCGAGCCGGGGGAGATCGAGGCCGTGCTGCGGGAGCACGCCGACGTGCGCGAGGCGGCGGTCGTCGCCCGCGAGGACCGGTCCGGCGAGAAGCGGCTCGTCGCCTACGTGGTGGGCGGCGAGGCGGCCGAGCCGCGGGCGCTCAGGGCGCACCTCTCCGCGCGGCTTCCCGACTACATGGTGCCGGGCGCCTTCGTGAGGCTGGAAGCGCTCCCGCTCACGCCCAGCGGCAAGGTGGACCGGCGGGCGCTGCCCGCGCCCGACCGCGCCGCCGCCGGGGCCTACCTGGCGCCGCGCACCGCCGCCGAGGAGGTGCTGGCGGGGATCTGGGGCGAGGTGCTGGACCTGGAGCGGGTGGGGGTGGAGGACAACTTCTTCGAGCTGGGCGGGC
The DNA here is from genome assembly GCA_036389795.1 of Longimicrobium sp. Taxonomy (NCBI): domain Bacteria; kingdom Pseudomonadati; phylum Gemmatimonadota; class Longimicrobiia; order Longimicrobiales; family Longimicrobiaceae; genus Longimicrobium; species Longimicrobium sp. The sequence continues at coordinate 9,384 of DASVWD010000002.1, read as the reverse complement.
ACTCGCTGGTGGCCACCCGCGTGGTCTCGCGGGTGCGGCAGGCGTTCGGCGTGGAGATCCCGCTGCGCGCGGTCTTCGAGGCGCAGACGGTGGGGGCGCTGGCGCGGCGCGTGGAGGAGATGCGCGGCGCGGGCGCCGGGGTGCAGGCGCCGCCGGTGGTCCCGGTGCCGCGCGACGGGGAGCTGCCGCTCTCCTTCGCCCAGCAGCGGCTCTGGTTCCTGGACCGGCTGCAGCCGGGGAGCGCGGTCTACAACATCCCGATCGCGCTCAGGCTCCAGGGCGCGCTGGACGCGGGCGCGCTGGCGCGGGCGCTCACCGGCGTGGCGCGCCGGCACGAGGTGCTGCGCACCACCTTCGCGGCCACGGCCGACGGGCGGCCGGTGCAGGTGGTCCATCCCCCGGCGCCGGTGCCGCTCCCGGTGGTCGACCTCTCCGCGCTGGACGCCGGGCCCCGCGAGGCCGAGGCCGCGCGGCTGGCGAGCGAGGAGGCGTCGCGCCCCTTCGACCTGGCCCGGGGGCCGGTGCTGCGCTGCGCCCTGCTGCGGCTGGACGCCGGGGAGGCGGTCGGGCTCTTCACCCTGCACCACATCGCCAGCGACGGCTGGTCGACGGGGATCCTGCGGCGCGAGGTGACGGCGCTGTACGAGGCCGCCGTGCGCGGCGAGGAGGCGGATCTCCCCGCCCTTCCCGTGCAGTACGCGGACTACGCGGTCTGGCAGCGGCGCTGGCTGGAGGGCGAGGTGCTGGACCGCCAGGTGGCGTACTGGCGCGGGCGGCTGGCGGGAGCGCCGGCGGTGCAGGAGCTCCCCCTCGACCGCCCGCGCCCCGCGGTCGCCAGCCGGGAGGGCAGGGCCCACGGCTTCGCGCTCCCGCCCGGGCTGTCGGGCGCGCTGCGCGAGCTCTCCCGGCGCGAGGGCGCCTCGCTCTACATGACGCTCCTGGCCGCCTGGCAGGCGCTGCTGGCGCGCTACGGGACGGGCGACGTGGTGGTGGGGACGCCGGTGGCGGGGCGCACGCGGCTGGAGACGGAGGGGCTGATCGGCTTCTTCGTCAACACGCTGGTGATCCGCGCCGGGCTGGAGGGCGATCCCACCTTCCGCGAGGCGGTCGCGCGGGCGCGCGACGCCGTGCTGGAGGCGCAGGCGAACCAGGACGTGCCCTTCGAGCGGCTGGTGGAGGAGCTGGAGGTGGAGCGCAGCCTGGCCCACACCCCGCTCTTCCAGGTGGTGTTCACCTTCGAGGCGGCGGCCGCCGCCCGGGGCGACGACGGGCTGCGGCTGGGCCCGGTGGAGAGCGCCCCGGTGGCCGCCGAGAGCGGCACGGCGAAGTTCGACCTGACGCTGGCGATCCGCGACACCGGCGAGCGGCTGGCCGGGGTGCTGGAGTACCGGGCGGAGCTCTTCGACCCCGCCACCGTGGAGCGGATGGCCGGTCACCTGGCGCGCCTGCTGGAGCAGGCCGCGGCCGACCCCGACCTCCGGCTCTCGGAGCTGGACCTGCTGGACGGCGCGGAGCGGCGGCGGGTGGTGGAAGAGTGGAACGCCACCGCGCGCCCCTACCCGCGCGAGGCGTGCGTGCACGAGCTGTTCGCGGAGCAGGCGGCGCGCGCGCCGGACGCGGTCGCGGTCGAATTCGGCGACCAGCGGCTGAGCTACGCGGAGCTGAGCGCGCGGGCCGGCCGCCTGGCGCGCCGCCTCCGCGGGATGGGGGTGGGCCCGGAGACCGTCGTCGCGCTGTGCCTGGACCGCTCGCCCGCGCTGGTGGTGGGCGCGCTCGCGGTCCTCGAGGCGGGCGGGGCCTACCTCCCGCTGGACCCCGATGCCCCGGCCGAGCGGCTGCGCTACATGCTGGAGGACTCCGGCGCGCGGGTGCTGCTGACCCGCGTCGCGCTCGGCGGACGGGCGGCGGAGGCGGCCGGCGCGGCCGTCGAGGTGGTGCTCGTCGACGCGCCGGACGCGGACGCCGGGGAAGGGCCGGCGGAGCTGGTGAGCGGGGTGGGGGCGGAGAACCTGGCGTACGTCATCTACACCTCCGGCTCGACGGGACGTCCCAAGGGAGTACAGGTGACGCACGGCTCGCTCGCCAACCTGGTCGGGTGGCACCGCGAGGCGTTCGGCGTCACCGCGGCGGACCGGGCCACGCTGGTGGCGTCGCCGGGCTTCGACGCCGCGGTGTGGGAGACGTGGCCGTACCTGGCCGCCGGGGCCACTCTCTGCATCCCAGACGACGCGGTGCGCGCCGCGCCGGCGCCGCTGCGCGACTGGATGACGGCGATGGGGGTCACCGTGGCCTTCCTCCCCACGCCGCTGGCCGAGAGCGTGCTGGCGCTGGCGTGGCCGGAGGACGCCGCGCTGCGGCTGGTCCTCACCGGCGGCGACCGGCTGGGGAGCCGTCCCTCGCCGGAGCTCCCGTGGCGGCTGGTCAACAACTACGGTCCCACCGAGAACACGGTGGTGAGCACCTCCGGCGTGGTGGAGCCGCGGGACGGGCGGGACGCCGACGCGCCCTCCATCGGCCGCCCGGTCGCCAACACGCGGGCCTACGTGCTGGACGCCTCGCTGCGGCCGGCGCCGGTGGGGGTGGCGGGCGAGCTGTACGTGGGCGGCGACGGGCTGGCGCGGGGATACCTGGGCCGTCCCGCGCTCACGGCGGAGCGCTTCGTCCCCGACCCCTTCGCCGTGGAGCCCGGCGCGCGGCTGTACCGCACGGGCGACCGGGCGCGCTGGCGGGCGGACGGCGAGATCGAGTTCATGGGGCGCCTGGACTTCCAGGTGAAGGTGCGGGGACACCGCATCGAGCCGGGGGAGATCGAGGCGGCGCTGCTGCGTCATCCGGAAGTGCGCGAGGCGGTGGTGGTGGCCCGCGGCGACGGGGAGGAGAAGCGGCTGGTGGCGTACGTGGTCCCGGCCCCCGGCGCGGCGCCGGGAGCGGTGGAGCTGCGCGGCCACCTCTCGGCGCGGCTCCCCGCGTACATGGTCCCCGCCGCCTTCGTGGCGCTCCCAGCGCTCCCGCTCACCACCAGCGGCAAGGTGGACCGCGGCGCGCTCCCCGAGCCCGGCGACGGCGCGGCGGCGCGGCGCGCGTACGTCCCGCCCCGCGACGCCCTGGAGCTGGAGCTGGTCCGCGCCTGGGAGGAGATCCTGGGCGTGGAGCCGGTGGGCGTGCACGACGAGTTCTTCGCGCTGGGCGGGCACTCCCTCCTGGCCATCCGCCTCCTCGCCCGCGTGGAGGCGCGCACCGGGCACCGCATTCCCGTCGACGCCGTCTTCACCGCCGGGACGCCGGAGGGCTTCGCCCGCCTCCTCCGCGGGCAGGTCGGCGGCGACCCCTCGCCGCTGGTGGCGATCCGCCCCTCCGGCGCGCGGCGCCCCCTCTTCCTGGTCCACGCCGCCGGCGGGAGCGTGCTGGCGTACGCCGAGCTCGCCCGCCGCCTGGGGCCGGACCAGCCCGTCTACGGCCTGCGCGCCCGCGGCCTCGCCGACGGCGAGCGCCCGCACGCGGCGATCCCCGACATGGCCGCCGACTACCTCCAGGCGCTGCGCGCCGTCCAGCCCCGCGGCCCGTACCAGGTCGCCGGCTGGTCGATGGGCGCCGTGGTCGCCCTGGAGATGGCCCGGCAGCTGGAGGACGCCGGCGAGGAGGTGTCGCTCCTGGCCGTGATCGACCCGGCGCTCCCCGGCCCGGACGGCGCTCCCGGGGACGAGCCGGCCCTCCTGCGGCAGTTCGCCCGCGACCTGGGCGTCCCGGCCGAGGACCTCGACGCCGTCCCCGCGGAGGCGTGGGAGGCCGGGTCCGAGCGCTCCCTCGGCTCCCTCCTGGAGCGGGCCCGGGCGCTCCACCTGGTCCCGCCCGACCTCCACCTCGACCGGCTGGAGCGGATGTTCGGCGTCTTCCGCGCCAACGTGGAGGCGCTCGGGAGCCACGTCCCGGCCCCGTTCGGCGGCGAGATCACCGTCCTCCTCGCCGGCACCGGCGACGTCGCCCGGGCGTCGGCGCGCTCCGCGGCGTGGGAGCGCCTGGCCGGCCGCGGCGCCGTCGTCCGCTCCGTCCCCGGCGACCACTTCACCCTGCTGCGCGAGCCGCACGTCGAGGAGGTGGCGAGGGAGCTCGCCCGCCGGCTCGACGCGGACCCGCCGCCCCAGGGCGGCGGGTCCTCCGGCCCCCCGCCCTCCGGGGGAGGCGGAGCCCCGTTCCGCGCCCCGGATCCCGCCGCGGCGCCGGAGGGTCCCGCGGACGGCTGAGGCGGAGACCGCCGGGCGACCGGGCGCTCCGGGAGACGCGAGGCGCGGGGGAGAACGAAACGGTGGACGGCGGCGGCGTCCCGACTACGCGGGCGGTGCGGGACCGATGCGGGCGCGTTCGCACGGCCCGCGCGAGCCGCGCCGCAGCGATCTTCCCGTGCCGGGTCGGCCCACGCGAAGCCACGCCGGACGCGGGCGACCGCGCCCGCACCCGCGTCGGGGGCGGATCCGGACGGAGGCGGATCACGCCGCGCCGGGGGTCTTCCGCGGTGCTCTCCCGGCGGACGCGGACGGCCCGCGATTCAGGGATTGTTTAAAAACGTTTGCATGTATAATAATGTATGAAGTAAACGTCTGGTCTGCGCATCGTATCGGCCGTTACGGTTTCTTCGACCCGTGGGGCAGGGACGGCGCGCCGGAGCGCATCCACGCCTCCCCGCGGGAACGAGCCCGGATCGAAGCGGCCCGAGAGCCCGCCCCGGACGCCGCCACGGTGGACGGTCGTTCCCTGAAGACGACGAAAAAGGGGGCCGTGGCCGCGATGCGGGGAAGAAGATCGACGGACAGGGATGGAGCAGGGATGATTTGCCTCGCGACGATCCAACGCCGGGTCCGCAGAGCCGCATGATCCGCGATTCTTCAACACACTCCCGAGGAGCAGGGAATCCCATGAGCAACACCGATCGTCAGGGCCGGGGCGCGCGCCGCGCACTGGCGGCGGGCCTCGCCGCCCTCCTCGCGCTGGCGGCGGCGGAGGCGCCCGCGCAGACCACGGCGGCCGCGCGCGACACGCTCCCCGCGCGCGACACGCTCTCCGCGCGGGACACGCTGTCCGCCGCGGCGCCGCGCCTCCAGGCCGTGCGCATCGAGGGCGGCGCGCCGCTGGTCATCGACGGGCGGCTGGACGAGGCGGCCTGGAGCCTGGCCGTCCCCGTGACGGAGTTCCGGCAGCGGCGCCCGAACGAGGGCGCGCCCGCCAGCGAGGCCACGGAGGTCCGCATCCTCTTCGACGACGGCGCGCTCTACGTCGGCGCGCGGATGTCGTACGCCAACGGCGCCCCGCTCCAGGCGCCCGTGGGCCGGCGCGACGACCGGGCCCAGTCGGACTACCTCCTGGTGTCGCTGGACCCCTACCACGACCGGCGGACGGCGTACACGCTGGGGGTGACCGCCGCGGGGACCCGGCTCGACTGGTACCACCCCAGCGACGCCGAGACCGACATCGACTTCACCTTCAACCCGGTGTGGGTGGCGCGCACGCAGATGGACTCGGCCGGGTGGACGGCCGAGATGCGCATCCCCTTCTCGCAGCTCCGCTTCAACGACCAGCCCAGCCAGGTGTGGGGGCTCAACATCCGCCGCTCCCTCCCGGGCCGCAACGAGGAGGCGTACTGGGTGGTGGTCCCGCGCAACGAGACCGGGTGGGCCTCCCGCTTCGGGACGCTGGAGGGGATCAACCGCATCGACACGGCGCGGCGCGTGGAACTGGTGCCGTACGTGGCCGGCAACGCCACCATGCGCGGCGACCGCGACCTCGCCGACCCCTTCGCCGAGCGCAGGGAAGGGGGGGTGGAGATGGGAGCCGACGTGAAGGTGGGCTTCGGCCCCAACCTCACCCTCGACGCCACCATCAACCCCGACTTCGGGCAGGTCCAGGCCGACCCGGCCGAGGTGAACCTCACGGCGTACGAGACGTTCTTCCCCGAGCGGCGGCCGTTCTTCACCGAGGGCGCCCAGCTGCTGGCGGGCGGGGGCCCCGCCTACTTCTACTCGCGGCGCATCGGCGCGCCGCCGGCGCTGTTCCCCAACGCCGACTACGCCGACGTGCCGACCTCCACCACCATCCTGGGCGCGGCGAAGCTGACGGGGCGGCTGGCCTCGGGGACGTCGGTCGGCGCGCTGGCGGCGCTCACCGACCACGAGTTCGCCCGCACCTTCCTGGTGGACGACTCGGCGTTCGGGCGCGTGCGCGTGGCGCCCCGCACCGGCTTCGGGGTGGCGCGGGTGCAGCAGGAGATCGGCGGGGGCTCCACCGTGGGCCTCATGCTCACCGGCGTGCACCGCGGCCTGGACGGGGGCGACCCCGAGGCGGCCGTGGTGCACAGCAGCGCCTACACCGGCGGGGCCGACTGGCGCCTGCGCTTCGCCCGCGGGACGTACCAGGTGCGGGGGTGGCTGGGCTTCAGCCGCGTCGCCGGCGACTCGCTGGCCATCCTGCGCACGCAGCGCTCCAGCGCCCACTTCTTCCAGCGCCCCGACGCGGACCACGTGGAGGTGGACTCCGCGGCCACCTCGCTCTCGGGATACAGCGCGGGGCTCACGGTGGAGAAGGCCGCGGGGCGCTGGCGGTGGCTGGGACACCTCAGCACCTCGTCGCCGGGCTTCGAGATCAACGACGCGGGGCGGATGCGCCGCGCCGACCTCACCAACGGGGTGCTGAACGTGCTGTACCTGCAGACCCGTCCCGGCCCCATCTTCCGCGAATACGAGGTCGGGATCCTCGGCGAGAGCACGTGGAACGGAGGGGGGACCCGCACCTTCTCCTCGGTCAGCGCCGACGCGGTCTTGACCTGGAAGAACTTCTGGACCACCGGCCTCACCGGCTACGTCGACCTGCGCTCGCAGAGCGACGAGCTGACGCGCGGCGGACCGCTCATGGGCACCCCGCTGGGGTGGGCGGTCGCCGTCGAGCTGGCGAACCGGGCGGGGGCGCCCACGCGCTGGTCGGGGCGCGTCTTCTACGGCGCGAACGAGGTGGACGGGCCCACCATCCGGCTGACGGGCGGGCTCACCGTCCGCCCGGACCCGCGCTGGCGCCTCTCGGTGGAGCCGAACTACCTGTACAGCGTCGAGCCGCGGCAGTTCATCGGCTCCACCACCGGCGGGCCGGACGCCACCTTCGGGCGGCGCTACGTCTTCTCCACCATCGACTTCCGCTCGTTCTTCGCCGACGTGCGGCTCAACTACATCTTCCGGCCGGACCTCTCGCTCGAGCTCTACGCGCAGCCCTTCGCGGCCAGCGGGCACTTCCACAACTTCGGCGAGATGCGCGCCGCGGGAAGCGGCGACCTGCGCGTGTACGGCGAGGACGGCACCACCATCGAGAAGCGGGACGACGGCTCGCACCTGGTGACCGACGGCGACGCCCGGTTCGCCATCGGCAACCGCGAGTTCAACGTCCGGGAGTTCCGCGGCAACGCCGTGCTGCGCTGGGAGTGGCGCCCGGGGAGCACCCTGTACCTGGTGTGGCAGCAGAACCGCGCCGACGAGGACCCGCGCGGCGACCCCATCGGCGCCGGCTCGCTCTTCGAGTCGTTCCGGACCCGGGGCAACAACTTCCTCGCCATCAAGATCGCCTACTGGATCCCCCTGCACTGAGCGCGACGCCCGTCCGCCTTCGCCCTCGCGGGACCGCGGCGGAAGGGCTTCGCGCCAGATGAGGATCGGCGGGACCAGCAGGATCGGCAGAGGAGGCCCGCGCCCGGGCGACGGGCGCCGCCCCCGGGGGAGCATCGACCACGCCGCCCCCTGAACCAGCGCCCGGACCGGGCGTGATCCACCGGAGGATGCACGCCCGGTCCGGCGCGGGAGCAGACGCGCGTCACCCGATCCACCCGCCGCTGCGGTGGATCCCGTTCGGACAGCTCAGCCGCCTCTTTCCCCGACCACCCCCAGAACGCCCGAAGACGGGGCGAGCCTCTCCGGCTCTCCCCTCTTCTTCCGTGTCCCCGTGGGCCGCCCTCCGCGGGTCCACGCCCGACCGCCCCCGCACCGGCCCCACGCCCGGGAGGACCGCCATGTCCGTCCACGTTCCGTCCGCTCCACCCGCCCACACCCCCCGTCCCGCCCCGGCCCCGGGGGCCGCGCCCCCCCGCGCCCCGGGGCTGCGCGGCGGGGCGGCGCTCCTGGCGACGCTCGCGGCCGTCGCCGCCGTGGTCGCGTGGGGCGAACGGCTCCCGGCCCCGCTGCCGGCCGACGTGCCCCCGGACCGCTTCGCCGAGGCTCGGGCGCTGCCGGTGGTGCGGCACCTGGCCGGCCGCATCGGCGACCGCGGCATCGGGACGGCCGGCGGCGACTCGGCCGTGCTCTACCTGGCCGGCCTGCTCCGCGCCATCCCCGGGGTGGAGGTGGCGGTGCAGGAGGAGGTGGTGGTCGCGCCGCACGTCTACTCCCCGGACGTGACCAACTGGTACCGGGCGCAGAACGTCCTGGCCCGCATCCCGGGGCGGGAGCGCGCGGCCGTCCTCTTCTCCACGCACTACGACTCGCCGCCGGAGAGCGTGGGCGCGGGCGACGCGGCCATGGTGGTGGCCTCGGCGGTGGAGGCGATCCGGGCGCTGGCGGCCCGGGGGGAGCGCCCCCGCAACACCCTGGTCTTCGCATTCGTCGACGGCGAGGAGGACGGGCTCCTGGGCTCGGCGGCCTTCCTGCGCCACCCCTGGGCGAAGGACGTCCGCGCGTTCGCCAACCTGGAGTCGGCGGGGCCGGGGGGCCGGGCGCTCCTCTTCCAGGCCGGGCCGGGGAACGCCTGGCTGGCCCGCGCCTACGCGCGCGCCGTCCCCCGGCCGTACGGGACGGTGCTGGCGCAGGACCTCTTCCAGGGCGGCGTGGTCCCCTCGGAGACGGACTTCCGCGTCTACCGCGACCAGGCGGGGCTGCGGGGGCTGGACCTGGCCACGGTGCGCGACGGCTACGCCTACCACACCTCGCTCGACCGCCCCGGGCGCATCCCCCCCGGGACCGTCCAGCACCTGGGCGGCACCGTGCTGGGGCTGGCCCGCGAGCTCGGCGCGGCGCGGCTCCCGGGCGACGTGGGAGGCCCGCCCGCCGTCTTCTACTCGCTCCTGGGGCGGGGGATGGTGGTCTACGGCGCGGGCACGGCGCGCCTCCTGGCTGCCGGCGCGCTCCTGCTGGCGCTGGCGGCCGTGGCCTTCGCCCGGCGCCGCCGCGCGCTCACGCTGCGCGGCGCCGCGGGGGGGCTGGCGGCCGCCCTCCTGTCCTGGCTGGCCGGGCTCGCCTGCGCGCTGCTGGCCGCCTTCGCCGTGGGCTCGCTGCTGGGCCGCCCCCACGGCTGGTTCGCCCACCCCTGGCTGGGCGCGGCCGCGTTCGGCGGGCTGGCGCTGGCGGGCGCGGCGGCCGCGCG
>DASVWD010000001.1 GCA_036389795.1 Longimicrobium sp. | reverse complement strand
CCACGCACAGCACCGGCTCGGCAGCAGCGCTCACCACTTTCGGGGTCGTCGCGGTTCTCATCGGCTCCTCCTGGTTGAGTGATGACCTCCAGGAGAGCTTAACCGCGGCGGCCCCGTCCTACATAGCATCTCACGCAACCGCAGGGGACAGGGTAGAGGGGACAGCCAGCCCGTCCCGTGGGGGTGAGGCCGCGGCGGCCTCACCCCGTAACGGCTGCCCGGCCGGAACCGTCCGCGGCTACACGGGCTCGGTCTGGCAGGGACAGCTCCCCGCGTCCGAGATCGGGGGGTGGCACCGCCAGTCGTCGGTGCACGCGCAGGTGCAGTAGTCGAGGGAGTTGTCGCAGGTTTCCGGGGCGGTCTCGATGCAGCGCGCGTCGCAGCTCCAGCAGCCGCCCGTCTGGAACCGCGTGGCGTGCGCGTGCACCGTCCCCTCCTCCGCCTCGCCCTCGGCGGTCGGGAACGACTCCACCCGCAGGTCCTCCGCCTCCAGCTTCAGCTTCTTCATGGCTCCCTCCTGGTGAAAGGTGAGGAGCCCCGACGGCACCCGCAGACGACGTGCCCCGCGCCGCCGGGCGGAGCGGGGCACGCGGCGGGCCACGGCCGGCCCACCTCAGCCGCCGGCGTCGACGACGGTCACGGTGTCGGTCCCGGTATCGGTGCCACCGCTCCCGCAGGTGGTGTCGCAGGAGTAGGGACACGTCTCCGCGCAGGTGACGCCGGGGCAGGACTGCGAGCAGTTGTCGGGGCAGGTGTCTTCGGGGCTGCACGACTGCCAGCAGGTCCCGTAGGTGACCGCGCGGACCTTGTACGCCTCGACGGTCCCGCGGCCGTCCGGGTCCTCGGGGCCGGTATCGAACGTCTCGACGTGCAGCTGTTCCAAGTCGAGCCTGAGCTTGCGCATGGCTTCCTCCGGGCGGGGGTGGGGGGAAGACTTTGTGGGCACCGCTCAAGCTACCCACGCCGCCGCGCCCCTGCAACAGATTTGCGCGGGAAACGGGGATCGGCGCCCGGCATCGGACGGCACCCGCGCGGGTGCCGTCCGGCCTGCCGGCGCCGGAGCCGGCCTCCGCGCCGGACCAGCCTGCGCAGGCAGGCTTCTCGCCGTGGTTGCCGCGGGTTCACCCGCCCGGCGCTCAGCGCAGGTAGGGCGCCACGTTCCGCGCGATGACCCGGAACTCGTCCTCCGTCAGCGGCAGCATGCCGTGGAAGGCGCCCCAGGCCTGGCGCAGCGGCGGGTTGCCGCCCCAGGCCCCGTCCGAGCCGAAGAGGATGCGCTCCGGGCCGATCTGACGGATGCGGCGCGCGAGCAGGGCGGCGTCCGCGGCCGAGGTGGCGAAGGTCACGTTCGTGGTGACGTCGAAGTACAGGTTCCGCGTGCGCGGGTCGCCCGCCGCCACGGCCTCCGCCAGCGGCTCCAGCGCCGCGTCGGTGGTGTAGCCCGGCCCCGCGTCGGTCATGTGCGCCACCTGCACCACCACGTCCGGCGCCTCGGGGAGGATCTGCTCCAGGAAGATCCGCGAGTGCTCGCGCCCGTACGACGGGTCGCGCGTCCGCAGGTGCGCCACGATGGGGATGCGGAGCGTGTTGGCGGCGCGGAAGACCTCGCGCATCTTCCGCACGTGCTCCGGGTTGCGCACGTCCACCCCCGAGTTGCTGAAGTGCAGCTTCAGCCCGCGCATCCCCAGCTCGCGCACGCAGCGCTCCATCTCCGCGGCCGCGTAGTCCTCGAGCGGGCTCACGCCGCAGAAGGCCACCAGCCGGTCCGGGAAGCGCGCCGCCTCCCGCGCCGTCCAGTCGTTCTCCGTCCGCACCTTCGCGTACTCGTCGGGCTCCGGCGGATTCCGCGGGTTGGCGAACACGTACGCGATCGACAGGATCACCGCGCGCCGGACCCCGATCTCGTCCATCTGCGCGATTAGCTGCTCGGCCGTGATCGGCTCCGGCACCGCGGGCCCGGGGAACGTCGGCGTCTCGGCCGCGATCCGCCACGCGCCGTCGCTCCCTTTCTCGAACGAGAGCAGGACGTGCCGAAGTGCCGGGGCCTGCCGTCCACCACCCGCGTGAAGTAGCCGGCCACGCGGGCCGCGGACCCGTGCACGGCGTACGACACCGGCGTGATGCCGTGCGGCAGGGCGAAGTTCCCCGCCAGGTAGGCCGCGACCGCCGCCCGGCCGCGGATCCAGCGGTTCTCGCGCGTGTCCAGCACCAGGCTCTCCTCGGTGAACAGCGGGGCGAGGGCCGCCGCGTCGTTCCACCCCGCCTCGCGCCGGCGCAGGACGCCGGCCAGCTCTTCCGGCAGCGCGACGGCCGGGAGCGGCGGCTGCTGGGCCGCGGACCGGGCCACCATCACCGGGCTCCGCAGGTGCTGGTGGTGCGCGATCAGGGGCGTGACGGGCGCCCCAGCCTGCGGGGCGGGCGCGGCGGACGGCGGCGGCGCGGCGTCGCCCCGGCCGCGCGCCGGCCCCGGGGCGCAGCTCATCGTCACGATTGCCAGCGCGCAGCCGGCGGTTCTGCGAATCATCGGCTCATTCCATTTCGGTGGGGTGGGACGCGGTGTTTCCGTGTCGGACGAATGCTAAAACTTTCGCAGGTAGCCGAACAGACGCAGATTTCGCTATTTTCGAGCTGTACAGTTCGCCCCTGTCCGCCACCCTCCCCGGGCCTGCCGCGATGCCCCCCACGCAGTCCCCCCCCGGAGCCGTTCGCGTACGAGCGGCTCGTGGCGGAGATCGGCAGCCTCATCCGCGCCGGCACGCTCCGCCCCGGAGACCGCCTCCCCTCGGTGCGCCGCATGAGCGCGCGGCGGGGGGTGAGCATCCCCACCGTGCTGCACGCGTACCGCCTGCTGGAGGCCCGCCGCGTCATCGGGGCGCGGCCGCAGTCGGGCTTCTACGTGCTGCCGCCGGAATGCGCCCCGGTGGTGGAGCCCGCGCGGGCCGAGCCGCTCCCCGAGCCGGGCGAGGTGGCCACGGGCGACCTGATCGTGCGGGTGCTGGAGATGGTCTCCGACCCCGGCCTGGTCCCGTTGAGCACCGCGCTTCCCGATCCCGGCCTTCTCCCCGCCGCCGCCCTGGCGCGCGCGCTGGGCCGCGCGGTGCGGCGCGAGGCCACGCGCAGCGCCATGTCGGTCACCTCTTCCGGCACGGAAGAGCTGCGGCGCGAGATCGCGCGCCGGGCGCTGGAGGCCGGCAGCCCCGTGGCCGCCGAGAACGTCGTGGTCACCTGCGGGTGCGCCGAGGCGATCACGCTCTGCCTGCGGGCGCTCACCCGGCCGGGCGACACGGTGGCGGTGGAGTCGCCCACCTACTTCGGCACGCTGCAGGCGCTCGAGGTGCTCGGGCTGCGGGCCCTGGAGATCCCGGTGGACCCGCTCACCGGGATGCGCGTGGAGGTGCTGGCGGAGGCGCTCGCGCGGGGCGGGGTGGCCGCGGTGGTGGTCACGCCGAACGTGCACAACCCGCTCGGGTGCGTGATGCCCGACGAGCGGAAGCGGGAGCTGGCCGGCCTCCTCGCCGCGCACGGGGTCCCGGCCATCGAGGACGACACCTACGGCGAGCTGTACTTCGGGCCCGCGCGCCCCCGCTCGCTCCAGGCGTTCGACCGGGCGGGGCTGGTCCTCTCCTGCGGGAGCTTCTCCAAGACGCTCGCCCCCGCGTACCGGGTGGGGTGGACGATCCCCGGGCGCTTCCGCGACCGGGTGCTGCGCGCCAAGCTCGCCACCACCGCCGGGAGCTCGGCTCCCCCGCAGCTCGCCCTGGCGGAGTACCTCGCCTCGGGCGGGTACGAGCAGCACCTGCGCCGGCTGCTCCGCACCTTCCAGGGCACGGTGGCCAGGCTCTCCTTCGAGGTGGCGGAGCGCTTCCCCGAGGGCACGCGCATCTCGCGCCCGGCGGGCGGGTTCCTGCTCTGGGTGCAGCTTCCGGAGGGGGATCGACGCGGTGGAGCTCCAGCGGCGCGCCCTCGCGCAGGGCCTGAGCGTGGCGCCGGGGCCGGCGTTCTCGGCCGGCGGAGACTATCGCAGCTACGTGCGCATCAACGCGGGATACGACTGGTCGGAGCGGATCCGGCAGGCGCTCGACCTGCTGGCCCGCCTCGTCCGCGAGTGCCCGCGGGCGTGAGGGAATCGGATCTCAAAACGAATCACGCAGAGTCAGAGTCGGCGGAGGGGTTTCTCTGCTGACTCTGCTGACTCTGCGTGATCCATTCGTTCGTTGTTCTCCGCGCCTCTGCGTCTCTGCGTGAGACCCTCGACGTTTCGCGGGTCACCGCTCCAGCATCGGGATGTGGACGCGCTCGCGCCGGGCGGTCTCCACCGCCTCCTCGTATCCCGCGTCCGCGTGGCGCGCCACGCCCATGCCGGGGTCGTTGGTGAGGACGCGCTCCAGCCGCTCGCGCATCTCCGGCGTCCCGTCGGCCACGATCACCTGCCCCGCGTGCAGGGAGTTGCCGATCCCCACCCCGCCGCCGTGGTGGAACGAGACCCAGCTCGCGCCGCTGGCCACGTTCACCAGCGCGTTCAGGACCGCCCAGTCGGCGATGGCGTCGCTGCCGTCCTTCATCCCCTCCGTCTCGCGGAACGGCGACGCCACCGACCCCGTGTCCAGGTGGTCGCGGCCGATCACGATCGGCGCCCGGAGCTCGCCCTTCGCCACCAGGTCGTTGAGCGCCACGCCGAACTTCGCGCGCTCGCCCTGCCCCAGCCAGCAGATGCGCGCCGGGAGCCCCTGGAACGCCACCTTCTCGCGCGCGTGGCCGATCCAGCGGCGCAGGTGCTCGTCGTGGGGGAACAGTTCCAGCACCAGCTCGTCGGTGCGGTGGATGTCGGCGGCCTCGCCCGAGAGCGCCACCCAGCGGAAGGGCCCCTTCCCCTCGCAGAAGAGCGGCCGGACGTACGCCGGCACGAACCCCGGGAAGGCGAACGCGTCGGCGAAGCCAGCGTCCTGCGCCTGCCCGCGCAGGTTGTTGCCGTAATCGAAGGTCACCGCCCCGCGGCGCATCATCTCCACCATCGCCTCGCAGTGCGCGCGCATCGACTCCATCGAGCGCCGCGCGTACTCCGCCGGGTCCCGCTCGCGCAGCCCCGCGGCCGCCTCCGGCGGCAGGCCGGCGGGGACGTAGCCGTTCAGCGCGTCGTGCGCGCTGGTCTGGTCGGTGAGCGCGTCGGGGGTCACCCCGCGCCGCACCAGCTCCGGGAGCACCTCCGCGCAGTTGCCCACCAGGCCCACGGAGAGCGCCCGGCCGCCGCTGCGGGCCTCCATCACCCAGCGGAGCGCCTCGTCCAGGTCGTGCGTCATCCGGTCGCAGTAGCGCGTCTGGATGCGCCGCTCGATCCGCTTCGGGTCCACCTCGACGCAGAGGACGGCGCCCTCGTTCATGGTGACGGCCAGCGGCTGCGCGCCGCCCATCCCGCCCATCCCGCCGGTGAGCGTCCACGTCCCCCGCAGGCTCCCGCCGAAGTGCTTCCGCGCGACGGCGCCGAAGGTCTCGTAGGTCCCCTGCAGGATCCCCTGCGTGCCGATGTAGATCCACGAGCCGGCCGTCATCTGGCCGTACATGGTGAGCCCCTGCCGCTCCAGCTCGCGGAAGCGGTCCCACGTGGCCCAGCGCGGGACGAGGTTCGAGTTGGCGATGAGGACGCGCGGCGCGTGGCGGTGCGTGCGGAACACGGCCACGGGCTTTCCCGACTGCACGATCAGCGTCTCGTCGTCGGCCAGCGCGCGCAGGCTCGCCACGATCGCCTCGAACGCCTCCCAGCTGCGCGCCGCCTTCCCAGTGCCGCCGTAGACCACCAGGTCCTCGGGCCGCTCGGCGACGTCGGGGTCCAGGTTGTTCATCAGCATCCGGAGGGCGGCCTCCTGCTGCCACCCCCGGCAGGAGATCTCGGTGCCCCGCGGCGCGCGCACAGTGCGGGGCTCGGTGATGACGCTCATGGAGTTTCCGTTGGTCTACGACGAAGATGATTCCAGCGCTGACTGGAGCGTCTGCTGAACGTCGATCTTGAGCACAGGCCCACCCGGGATCGGCTGCCACTCCAGCATGTCCTTCACGATCTCGGGCCGGAGCGGGTCGACCAGCATCCGGTAGACCTCGATCTGCCGAGCGTCCAGGTCTACCACCCAGTAGTGCGGGACGCCGAAGTAGGCGTAGCGCTCCCGCTTGATCCCGCGATCCCGGTCAGCCGTAGATGGGGAGATCACCTCGACCACGAGGTCCGGGGCGGCTTCGATCCCTCGCTGCTTGATGATCCCCTTCCGTTCGCGGCGCACGTACACCAGGTCGGGCTCGAGATAGTCGCCCTCGGCGAGCAGTACGTCCACAGGGCTCGTGACGACCCACCCTCCCAGGCCGTGTGTGCGCAGGAACAGCTCGATCTGGAAACCCAACTCGAAGGCCACGCGCGAATGGGGCGTTCCCGGAGCAGGCGTCATGTACAGCTCCCCGGCGATGACCTCGTACCGGTTGCCGTCATCGGGAAGCGCGGCAAACTCCTCATAGGTCCAGACCCTGGCGAGGGATTGGGTGGCCATCGTCAAACCTCCGTGTCGCAGCTTCCGGCCGGAGCACGAAACGAATCCGGCAACGGGACGTGCTGAATTATAGCATCGGCCGGAGCATGACTGTCACTCCTTCCACAGCCCCGCCAGCACCCCCTCCCGCACGATCCCCGCCGCCGCCTCGATGTCCGGCGCCAGCACGCGGTCCTGGCCGAGCGGCGCGATGCGCTCGCGGACGAGGCCGTAGGCGCGCTCCACCCCGCGCCCGGGGCGCAGCGGCTTGCGGTACTCCAGCCCCTGCGCGGCCGCCATCAGCTCGATCCCCAGCACCGTCTCCACGTTGCGCAGCACGCGCCGCAGCTTGATCGCCGACGTCATCCCCATCGACACGTGGTCCTCCTTCCCCGCGCCGGTGGGGATGGAGTCCACGCTGGCCGGGTGCGCCAGCATCTTGCACTCGTTCACCAGCGCCGCGGCCGTGATCTGCGCGATCATGAAGCCGCTGGAGACGCCCGGCGTCTCCGTGAGGAACGCCGGGAGGTCGCCCGAGAGGTCGGGGTTGGTCAGCCGCTCGATCCGCCGCTCCGAGATCGACGCCAGGTCCGCCAGCGCGAGGGCCAGCACGTCGAGCGCCTGCGCCACCGGCTGCCCGTGGAAGTTGCCCCCGCTGATCACCAGCCCGCCGTCTTCGTCGGGGAAGATGAGCGGGTTGTCGGTAGCGCTGTTGGCCTCCGTCTCCAGCACCTGCCGCACGTAGGCGAAGGCGCCCCGTGCCGCGCCGTGCACCTGCGGCATGCAGCGAATCGAGTAGGCGTCCTGCACGCGCGGGTCGCCGTAGCGGTGGCTCTCGCGGATCTCGCTGTCGGCCAGGAGCGCGCGCAGGCGCTCGGCGCTCGCGGCCTGCCCCGGGTGCGGGCGGGCGCGCATGATGGCCGGGTGGAAGGCGTCGGGCGTCCCCTTGAGCGCCTCCAGCGACATGGCGCCCGCCACTTCCGCCGCCTCCACCGCGCGCTCCGCCGCCAGCAGGCAGAGCGCGCCCACGCCCGTCATCACCTGCGTGCCGTTGTTGAGCGCCAGCCCCTCCTTGGCCTGCAGCCGGAGCGGCTCCAGCCCCGCGCGCCGGAGCGCCTCCGCCCCGTCCACCACCTCGCCGCCCACCTCCGCCCGCCCCTCGCCCACCAGCACCAGCGCCAGGTGCGAGAGCGGCGCCAGGTCGCCCGAGCACCCCACCGAGCCCTGCTCCGGGATCACGGGGTGCACGCCGCGGTTCAGCAGGTCCAGCAGCCGCTGGACGACCACGGGCCGCACGCCGGAGAAGCCCTTCGCCAGCACGTTGGCGCGCAGCAGGGTGACGGCGCGCGTCTCGGCGCGGGAGAGCGCCGGGCCCACCCCGCACGCGTGGCTGCGGATCAGGTTGATCTGCAGCTCCTCGATCTTCTCCAGGGGGATGACGACCTCGGCCAGGCGCCCGAAGCCGGTGGTGACGCCGTAGACCACCGCGCCGCGGCGGACCGCGTCCTCCACCACCTCGCGCGAGCGGCGGATGCGCTCCTCGGCGTCCGGCGCGAGCGCGACCTCGGCGGGCGCACCGGCCGCGACCGCCTCCAGGTCCTCCAGCGCCAGCCCCTCGCCGTCGATCTCGATCCGCCGCATCGCCGCTCCATGTCGTGGTGTCGGGAGCGGCAAGATAGACCCCGGCGCCAGGCCCGACAACCGGCGCCAGCGCGAGCATTCCTTACCTGCAATCATAATTGCATGCAATTATGATTACATGCATTCAAGGGGGGTAAGCGAAGCAGCTCCAATGCACTCACTCGGGGGAGTACAAATCATGGAGTGACCAGCAGATGAGCGGGTGTCCGCTGTCCTGGGCAGCTTTCAGGAAGCCAGGGGTGAACCCGTTCGCGGCGACGTAGAACAGGGGAGCGGACGGATCGAGCGCCGCGTGCGCCCACCGCCGGCCAGCGGCGGCGGCCCGCTGGAGCATGTCGATGTGGTCGCGGTGCACCTTCGGCCCGACGGCGGCCCGGTCCCACTTCACCGAGCCGGTGAGGACGCCCCCGCCGGCCAGGAAGCCTATCAGGTCGATCTCCAGGGGCCGCCGCTCGCGGTCCACTCCCTCCCACCGCCCCCACTCGCGCACCATCGGCAGCCCGCGGGCGGACTGGAGCCGGTCGTACGCCTGGGCCGCGATCCGCTCGAACTCGTGACCCATGTAGCCGTCCAGGTGGGGCGCCACGGCGCTCTCCCACACCTGTTCCGCGGGGTAGCGCTCGAGCATGGAGGCGTTCGGCTCCACGAAGCGCTGGTGGAAGCGGAACGCCGGGTCCGCCACGCGGTAGCGCACCGCCTCGTTCGGCCGGGCGTCCACGTTCGCCCGCACCTCCAGGTACCCAAGCTCGATCAGGCGCGCCAGCTTGTCGCGCAGCGCCGCGTCGTTCGGCAGCCCGGCGCGCTGGGCGATCTCGTTGCGCGCGGTGCACCCGCCGGCAACCGCGCGCAGCACGGCGCGGTACTTCGACACGTCGCGCAGCCCCTCTTCCTGGTCGAGCGCGGTCTCCACCAGCAGACGCACCTCGCCGTTCTGCGCCAGGAGCAGCCGGGTGGCGTTCTCCGCGAAGCCCAGCGCGGGGTCCAGCGCGGCCAGGTAGCGCGGCGTGCCCCCGAACACGCCGTAGGCCAGCGCCCGCTCGCGCGGCTCCGTGAACGGCGCCAGCTCCGCCGCATGCCAGTAGGTGAACGGGAGGAGGCGGTGCTGCCACGCGAAGCGCCCGTACAGCGGCCCCCCGCCCGCCGCGAGCGCCTCCATGGTGCCGACCGCGGAGCCGGAGAGCACCATCAGCAGCGGGCGCGGAGGCCGCCTGCGCTCCCACGCCGCGTTCAGCTCGGACGCCACGCCCGCCACCCCCGCGTCGTCGTCCGCCAGGTACTGGAACTCGTCGAGCACCACCACCAGGGGCTCCGGAGCGCGCAGCTCCAGCAGGAGGTTGAATACGGTGCGCCAGGTGGGATTGTCCTCGGGCCGGATGTCCTCGCCGGACCAGCGGGCCAGGTCGACCAGGAGCTGCCGCCGGTTGATCTCCGAGGTGGTCCGCGCCGCCGTGAACAGGAAGAGCCGCTCGGGAGCCCAGGCGTGGGCGAGGAGGTACGTCTTGCCGATGCGGCGGCGCCCGGTGAGCAGGGCGAGCCGCGGCGCACCGGCTTCCAGCAGCCGGGCGAGGTCCCGGCGCTCCTGGTCACGATCGATGAGGACGGGCTGCTGCATACCTGCAATTATGATTGCATGCAACCACGATTGCAAGTATTTCCTCCTGATCGACAAGGAAAAGACGGCGGCGGCGCCGATGACCGGCGCCGCCGCCCGATTTTCCTCGCTTCACCGTCGATCTATCCCTTCAGTCGCCCCGGACGGGACGAAGGCCCTCGTTAGCTTCCTGACGTTGACCTTCGCCTCCGCCCCGCCCGGGGCGACGCTCCCGGAAACCCGCCCCGGCGCACCGGCCGCCGGGGCGGGCACCACGTGCCTCGCTCCCTACGACCCCGTCCGGTCCAGGCGCGGCTCGTTGGCGCGCAGCTGGTACGCCCAGTCGAAGATCATCAGGTCGCGCCCTGACGCGTCGCTGCCGAGCAGGGTGACGCGCACCACGCCGTGGTGGAGCTGGCCGTCGTCGCCCGTCACCCGGAAGACGTAGCTGAACTCCGGGTTCACCGTGATCGGCGTGGTCTGGTAGCCCGTCGCGGGAGCGCGCGTGGCGGCGCGGCAGCCCGCGTCGGCGCCGGGGCCGCAGGCGAGCGCGGTGGTGCGGCCCGGGAACTCCACCACGCTGGTGCCGTTCAGCGGGACGATGCGCCACCCCGCCGCGTCGGACTCCAGCCGCCAGTGCGCCGAGGTGGACGTCCCCGCGACGATCGGGTTGGTCGCCTCGCTGGTCTGGAAGCGGAAGCCGCTCTGCGCCGCGTTGTCGCCGAAGGCGTACACCAGCTCGGCCGAGGCGTCGGGGCGCGGCACGCCGGTGAGCTCCGGCCCCAGCGAGCCCACGTGGCCGAAGGTGTCCACCGCCGCCACGCGGTAGGAGTAGGCGTGCCCGTTCTCGGCGCGCACGTCCACGAAGGCGGTGCCGTCGGTCTCGCCCATGTGGTACAGGAACGCCTGCCCGTCGATGCGGGTGAGGTAGACGATGTAGCGCGACAGGTTCTGCCCGTTGCCGGTGTCCCGCCAGCGCAGGTACAGCGCGTTGTCGAGCGCCACCGACGAGTCGGCCTGCACGGTGGCGGGGCGGTTGAAGACGGGCACCGCGACCTGCTCGCGGAAGTCCGAGGGCGTCTCCTCGTCGGTGCGCTCGTTCACGGTGGCCACGTAGTACTCGTAGGTCTGCCCGTGCGAGACGTTGAGGTCGCGGTAGGCGCACCCGGCGGTGGTGCACGAGGTGACGGTGGCGATCAGCACGAACTGCCCGCCCGCGCGCCGGGCGTAGACGCGGAACGGCTCGTCGTTCCAGCGGGTGGGGGGCAGCCAGGTGAGGTCCACGGCGGGCTGGCCCACGGCGTCGGAGCCGCTGAAGCCCTCGAGCACCCAGGTGTACTCGGCCAGGAGGTCGCGCGGCGCGTCGGGCGGGTCGCCGCCGACGATCACGTCGACGTTGTCGTCACACGCGGCCAGCGCGAGCCCGGCCGCGAGGATGGCCGAAAGGCGGATGAAGTTGCGTCGCATGGGAGTGCCTTCGTGGAGTGTGGCGGATCGGCCCGCGAGCGGGCCGGCAGGGGGCAGGGCAACCGCCGTTCCGTCTCCCGGGCACGACGCCCCCGGCTCGCAACGATATGTCCATCAATTGCTTAGACGATCACCCCGCACCGCCCGCCCGGGGCCGCTTGTCCGCCGCGTGGGAGAACGGGTGTCCTACGCGAAAGACACGCGCTCGCGCCGCCTCCCGGCGCGGGTGTCAGCGGAGGGCGCCCTCGCTCGTTCGCATCAGGGAGAGAGCGCGCGGACGACTGCACGCGGACCGGAACCTGGGATCATGGCGGACAGGTGCTTAGATTGCTGCGGAGGGCGCCCCCGCGCCGTCCGTCCCTTCCGAGCCGCCCTCGCGAGGCGGCCCGATCCGCCCGATGCTCCCTGTCATGACGAACCCCGCCCCCGCCGCGCCGGCACCGGCCGGCGCCGTACCGTCTCCGCGCCCGCGGCGCCTGCACCCGCTGCTGGTGCTGTTCCTGGTGTGGACGTGCGTGGGGCTCTTCTTCGGCGCGCGCCGCTACATCAACGTGTTCCTGTTCGACGGGAGGCTGCTGACGGACCTCCGGCCCCTCGCCGCCAACCTGTTCGACGCCTACTTCTGGGCGCCGGTGACGCTGCTCGTCTTCTGGCTCGTGCGCCGGTTCCGCTTCACCCGGCGGGGGTGGCCGCTCGCGGTGCTGGTGCACGTGGTGATGGCGCTTTCGCTCGCGTTCGTTTCGGTGCTGCTGAACATCTGGTTCTCGCACGTGCTGTGGCCGAACCGGCCGGCGACCTTCCGGGACTACTTCCAGCTCCCCTTCTACATCAACATCCAGTGGTACGTGGTGATCACCATCGTGTGGTACGCGATCGAGTACGCGCGGCGCTACCACGACCGCGAGGTGCAGGCGGCGCAGCTCGGCACCCGCCTGGCCGAGGCGCGGCTGGAGGCGCTCAAGATGCAGATCCAGCCGCACTTCCTCTTCAACACGCTGCACTCCATCTCGGAGCTGGTGCACGAGGACGCCGAGGCCGCCGACCGCATGATCACCCGCCTGGGCGACCTGCTGCGGCTGACCGTGGACAACGCGCAGACGCACGAGGTGACGCTGGCGCAGGAGATGGAGTTCCTGGAGGCGTACCTGGAGATCCAGCGCACCCGCTTCCAGGACACGCTGGAGGTGGAGCTCTCCATCGCCCCCGATACGCTGGACGCGCTGGTGCCGAACCTGGTGCTGCAGCCGCTGGTGGAGAACGCCATCCGCCACGGAGTGGGCGCGCGGGGCGGGGTGGGGCGCATCGCGGTGAGCGCCGCGCGCGAGGGCGACCGCCTCACGCTGGAGGTGCGCGACAACGGCGCGGGGCTCTCCGCCGCGCCGGGGCCGCGCGCGCGTGAGGGCGTGGGCGTCAGCAACACGCGCGCGCGCCTGGAGCAGATGTACGGCGCCCGCCAGCGCTTCGAGCTGAAGAACGGCTCGGGGGGCGGCGCGGTCGCCACGGTGACGATTCCCTTCCGCCTGGCCCCGGCCGCGGCGGACACCCGGACCCTGGCCGTGGGAGCCCCCGCATGAGCCTTCGCGTGGTGGTGGTCGACGACGAGCCGCTGGCGCGCCGCCGCGTGCTGCGGCTCTTGAAGGAGCAGGACGACGAGGTGGAGGTGGTGGCCGTGTGCGCCACGGGGATGCAGGCGGTGGAGGCGATCCGCGAGACGCGCCCCGACCTGGTGTTCCTGGACGTGCAGATGCCGGAGATGGACGGGTTCGAGGTGCTGGAGCGCCTGGGCGGCGAGCTCCCCCCGGTGATCTTCGTGACCGCATACGACCAGTACGCGCTGCGCGCCTTCGAGGTGCACGCGCTGGACTACCTGCTGAAGCCGTTCGACGCCGAGCGCTTCCGGCGGGCATTCGAGCGGGGGCGCTCGCAGCTGGAGCGGCGCGCGTCGGGGCAGGGGCAGCGGGTGGTGGCGCTGCTGGAGCAGCTCTCCCGCGAGCGGCGCTCGCTGGAGGAGAAGCTGGCCGCGCCGAAGGCGCAGCACATGGAATGGGTGATGGTGAAGGCGCGCGGGAAGATCGAGTTCCTGCGCACCAGCGAGGTCGACTGGATCGAGGCGGAGGGGAACTACGTGCGCCTGCACGCGGCGGGGCGGCGCGGCTTCCTGATCCGCGAGAAGATCAGCACGCTGGAGGAGCGGCTGGACCCCGACCGCTTCATGCGCGTGCACCGCTCCACCATCGTGAACCTGGACCGGGTGACGGAGCTGCGCCCGCTCCCCTCGGGCGACTGCATCATCCTGCTGAAGGACGGCACGGAGCTGAAGCTCTCGCGCGGCTACCGCCAGAAGCTGGCCGAGCGCGTGGGCGAGTACGCCTGAGGCCCGATTCTCATCCGAAGACGGCGGGCGGCACCCACGGTGCCGCCCGCCGTCTTTTCGTCCGTGGATGTCTGCCTGTCCGGCGGGCGCGCCGTCCGGTAGCTTCCACCCTTTCGGACTCGCGACAAACCCCGGAGCGCTCCCGCCGATGAGCACGGCCGCCGCGGCACGCTTTCCCTGCGACGAGGGCGTCGTCCGTGCGGCGCCGGAGCCGGAGCCGGCGGACGCGCGCGCGGGCGGCCGGGTGCTCGCGGCGGCGGTCCTGGGCTCCAGCATGGCGTTCATCGACGGCACGGTGGTGAACGTGGCCCTGCCGGTGCTGCAGCGCGCGCTCGGCGCCGACGTGGCGGACGTGCAGTGGGTGGTGGAGGCGTACACGCTGCTCCTGGCCGCGCTCCTGCTGGTGGGCGGGTCGCTGGGGGACCGCTACGGGCGGCGGAAGGTCTTCGCCGTGGGCGTGCTGGTGTTCGCGCTCGCCTCCGTCGCCTGCGGGGTGGCGCCGGGCGTGGAGTGGCTGATCGCGGCGCGCGCGGCGCAGGGGGTGGGCGGGGCGTTGCTGGTGCCGGGGAGCCTGGCGCTGATCGGCGCGTCGTTCGACCGGCGCTCGCGCGGGCGGGCGATCGGCACCTGGTCGGCGGCGACGGCGGTGACGACGGGGCTGGGGCCGGTGCTGGGCGGCTGGCTGGTGGAGAACGCGTCGTGGCGCTGGATCTTCTTCCTGAACGTGCCGCTGGCGGCGGCCACGCTCGCCATCACCCTGCTCGGCGTCCCCGAGAGCCGCGACGAGCGGGCGCCGCGCCGGCCGGACCTCCCCGGCGCCGTGCTGGCGACGCTCGGGCTCGGCGGGCTGGTCCTGGGACTGGTCGAGGCGCCCCGGCTGGGGTGGGGCTCGCCCGTGGTGCTGGGCGGGCTCGCCGGCGGGGCGCTCGCGCTGGTCGCCTTCCTGGCCGCCCAGGCGAGATCGCGGGCTCCGATGGTGCCGCCGGGGCTCTTCCGCTCGCGCACCTTCGCGGGGGCCAACCTGCTGACGCTGCTGCTCTACGCGGCGCTCGGCGGGGCGATGTTCTTCCTCCCCTTCGACCTGATCGACGTGCAGGGGTGGAGCGCCACGGCGGCGGGGGCGGCGTTCCTCCCCTTCGTGGTGCTGATGTCGCTGCTCTCGCGCTGGTCCGGCGGGCTGGTGGACCGCCACGGCGCGCGGCTGCCGCTCACCGTGGGTCCCCTGATCGCCGCGGCGGGGTTCGCGCTGCACGCGCGGCCAGGGATCGGCGGGAGCTACTGGACGACGTTCTTCCCCGCCGTCGTGGTGCTGGGCCTGGGGATGGCGGTGAGCGTGGCGCCGCTCACGACGGCGGTGATGGGCTCGGTGGAGGCGCGGCACGCGGGGGCGGCGTCGGGGATCAACAACGCGGTCTCGCGCGCGGCGGGGCTGGTCGCCATCGCCGGGTTCGGGCTGGTGGCGCTGGGCACGTTCGGCGCGGCGCTCGACCGGCGGCTGGCGGAAGCGGACGTCCCGGCGGAGGTGCGGCGCGCGCTGGACGCGGAGCGCATCCGCCTGGCCGCCGCGGAGGCGCCCGCGAGCGCGCCGCCGGCCGTGCGCGCGGCGGCGAACCGGGCGGTGGACGAGGCGTTCGTGGACGCGTTCCGGGTGGTGATGCTGGCCGCGGCGGGACTGGCGGCGCTCGGGGCGGGATGCGCGTGGCTGCTGGTGGAGCCGCCGCGGCCGGCGGGGGGCCCTCACCCGCCGCCTTAGAGCGGCAACCCTCTCCCAGGTCCGGGAGAGGGTGGACTCGACGGGGGCGAGGCGAGAGACGGGGGCGGATGAATCCACGGCTACAACGGCGCAAAGCCCGCCTGCGCGGGCTCGTTCGGCGCGGGGACGGGTTCGGCGGCGTCAGGCGGAATCGGTGACCAGGCTTCGCGTGAGATGCTATGTAGGACGGGGCCGCCGCGGTTAAGCTCTCCTGGAGGTCATCACTCAACCAGGAGGAGCCGATGAGAACCGCGACGACCCCGAAAGTGGTGAGCGCTGCTGCCGAGCCGGTGCTGTGCGTGGGCTTC